>CAZQDO010000129.1:0-4921 GCA_964592085.1 uncultured Anaerolineae bacterium
ATACCTCCCCTCCGCCGGCGAAGTGGAGCCCTTTCAACTCGGGCTCCGTTTTTCTTTTTCGATTTCAAGGGGCACTGCTCGTACTCTCACAGCTTTGGCAGGTCGTATTCAAAACACCAGCGCTCTTTGGCATTTCGCAGGGTCATATTATCGAAGTCCCCAACTCGTTGGGGGTGAGGCGCGGAAAACTTCAACAAGTTGCGGACTGCGGTCGCTATTCACGCCAATGCCCAAAGACCTCAGAACTCAGTTCTCTCTTGGAATCGTTCATAAGTAATTAACAAAAAATTCACGCCTTCTTTACCCACAACCTGGATGCTATCTGTTATAATGCAAATGGTTCAACGAGTTTGTAACTGTTTCTCCACACTTGCAACTATGTATGGATGGGCAAATGGGAAGATTATCGCGCTTGCTAAGAGAAGAGTCTAGCCCTGCCACCTTTCTGATCGGCATCGTGGTCGTCATCCGTGTGATCGTGGTCATACTGGTGTGGCTCGTGCTGTTTCTGGGTGTGTTCGTCGGCTATTTTACGGTGCCCATTTTCCTCGTAACCACGATCGTCGTTTTGTACTCGGTGACGGACATCGGGTTGCTCTTCACAGTGCGCCGGCGCGAACGATCCCGAGGGGAACGACAGTCTCCCCTGCGAAAACAGCGGGGGGCGGATCAACTCGACACGACGGATTGATGCAGTGATGAATGACGACTCTGGCCTGCGCTTTGTGCGTCTGGCCGACTACTCGCCAACACCAATGGCCCTCAAGCTGCTATCAGAGAAGGTTGCGCGCCACAACGGCGTGGTACCGCTGTGGCTGGAGGGCGACCAACTCGTGGTGGCGACGGCAAACCCAACCGACAAACGCCGTCTACGAGCCGTCGCGACGGCGGCTCGACGGCCTGTGCTGCCGCTTCTGGCCAGCTATCCAGAGGTCCGCGCCACCCTGGACCGGATCTACGGCCGAGAGCCGGCGAGTCCGCCCGCGCTGAGCCTACCCCGGCTTCTACTGCAATTGGGACACCTCAGTGAGAAAGACCTGGAGCGGGCTCTGGCAGGCCAGACGGACCCTCGTGAATCTCTGGGCCAGACCTGCCTCAGGATGGGCCTTATAGATGAACTCGATCTGACAGAGGCTCTGGCCTGGCAATATGCCCTGCCCCACCTCCAGCTAGATACCGTGAAGCTACAGCCGGGGCTCAACGCCTTGATCCCGTGGGAGCTGGCGAAAGATGGCGTCGCCATTCCGCTGTGGTGGCTCGGTGATACGCTGGTGATTGGTACCGAAGCGCCGGAGAAGAAAGAGAAACTCGCGGCGGTTGCCGACCACTTGGGCTCGCCGATCCGACCGACGGTATGCCTGCCGACCCAATGGATCCACACTTTCAGGGGACTCTACATGCGCGGGCAGCGTGACGACGCCCAGGACGATTTCTCGGTCGTTGACATCTTTCTTACCCAGGGCGTCCTGTCCGAATTGGACCTGATGGGGGCACGGGCTGTTAGTCGGCAAACGGGCCAACCCCTGGAGGAGGTCATTCTCAATCAGGGGTTGATCAGTCGCGAGCAGTGGTTGAACGCTCGTTCCCAGTTGATGAGCCTTCCTCTGGAAAGTCCGGCGGAAACGATACCCACCGAAGTCGCCCGGTTGGTGCCGGCGTCGGTGGCCCAGGCGTGCCGTCTCCTGCCGCTGGCCAAGACCGATGGCAGGCTGATTATGGGCATGGAGACCCCAGATAGGGAACTCATTACCCTGGTCGAATCGTTAACCGGCTTGGAGGTCGAACCCCGGCTGGTGGACCCGTCGGAGCTGACAGAACAACTAACCCACGTGTATGGGAACGGTGCACAACACCGACTCCCGGAGACCGGGCCGCGGTTGGGCGAATTGCTCGTCGCCACAGGTCTCATCACAGAGGCTCAGTTAGCGGAAACATTGAAGGCCGGCCCCGCCGCCGGGAAGCGTTTGGGCGAAAGGTTGGTCAATCTGGGCTACCTGGATGATGTGGACCTGGCCGCAGCCTTCGGCTTGCAGACCGGCCTTCCGTACGCCCGTCTGGACCACGCCAGCTTCAATGAGAAGCTCGTCAGGAGGGTTCCCTCTGACCTGGCTCAGCGACACCAGATGATCCCCCTGCTGGCCGTTGATGGGGACCTGTGGGTGGCCGTGGCTGATCCGCTGGATGGGGAAGGGTTGCAGGCCATCGAGGAGGCACTTGGAGCACGAGTCTGGCCCCTCATAGCCCCTCGCTCCATGATCGCAGCGACCATTGAGCGATTCTTTGGCGCGGAGTTGCGCAGGCTGGACCCTCACACTCACCACTTGATCGAGAACCTGGTGAGCCGTGGCCTATTGACCCAGGCCGAGGCTTCGGCGGCGTTGCAGAGCTATGCTGCCGGCCAGATCCCACTGGATCAGGCCATCCTCCAGGCGAGCCACACCGGCGAGATCGAGATCGCTCGCGCCCTGGCGCAGGAGCTAGGTGTTCCCCTGCTGGATTTACAGTTGCGCGAGGACGCTATCGAAACCATTGACGGCCTGGGCCAGCCGGTGGTGCGGCGCGTGGTCCAAGACCCGGTGGATGCCCCAACAGCTCGCCTCATCGGCCTGGAAACTGCCAGGCGGCTGACCGCACTGCCAGTGACGCGAACTGACGGCCAGGTGAACATCGCCTTTGCAGACCCGGTGTTTGGGCCAGCCATTGAGGAACTGGAGGCCACGCTGGGCCTGCGAGTGCGGCCCAACCTGGTCCCTCGCAGCGTATTGGAAGAAGCCATCCAGCGGGTGCTGGGCCGCAAGAACATCGGGACCTATCTGCTGCTAGCCGGCATCATCACCCGCAGTCAGCTCAACGATGCCCTGGGACTGGCCCAACGAACGGGCGTCCGCCTGGGCCGGGCGCTGGTCAACCGGGGCTACGTCACCCAGCAACAACTGTACCAGTTCCTGGCCGAGCAGTCGGACCTGCTGTTGTTTGACCTGAGTCTGGCTGAGTTTGAAGACGAGATCGCCCGCCTGGTTGACCCTGAAACAGAGCGCGCCTATGGCATCCTGCCCCTCGCTGCCGACGGTGAACTGGTCACATTGGCCATGGTGGATCCGTTGAACGTCGAAGCGCAAGGGATCGCGGCGGAGATGACGGGTCGTGCCATCAGGCCGGTGCTGGTGACAGAGCAGGATATGGAGGCTGCCCTGGAGCGCATCTACAGCACCGAGTACCTGGCGCGCAGCACGTCGGAGCTTCTGGAGCGCACGCCGGAGGACTCGGCTTACCACGTGCTCAGCCTGAACCAGAAAATCGGCCTGGTCGCTTTCCTGGCCCTCTCGGCCTTATGGCTGGTATGGGACCACCGGAGTTACTTCGTTGTCTTTAACGCCCTTTCCTCTTTCTTCTACCTTAGCTTTTCTGCTTATAAATTCTACCTGGTGTACAAGGCCCTGTCGCGTGATCTGGAGGTGCCCGTCTCCGACGAAGATGTTGCAGCCCTGGATGACCGGGACCTACCCATCTACACTATCCTGGTCCCGGTGTACCAGGAAGCCGAAATCCTGGCCGATCTGCTGGAGGCGGTGAATAACCTGGATTACCCAACCACCAAGCTGGACATCAAGGTGCTGCTGGAGGACGACGACCTGGACACCATCGAGGCCTTCCGGCGGCTGAACATGCCGTCGCATTTCCATGGTATCATCGTACCGTCAGCACAGCCAAAGACCAAACCCAAGGCCTGCAACTACGGCTTGATCCATGCCCGCGGCGAATACGTCGTGATTTTCGACGCCGAGGACTTGCCAGAACCAGACCAGCTCAAGCGAGTGCTGGTGGCCTACGGCAAGGTGCCGCCGGAGACAGTGTGCATCCAGGCCAAGCTAAACTACTACAATCGCCGTCAGAACATACTGACGAGCTGGTTCACCGCGGAGTATTCCATGTGGTTCGACCTGTTCCTACCTGGCCTGGATGCCAGTGATGCGCCAATCCCCTTGGGGGGCACGTCGAACCACTTCAAACGGGATGCGTTGGTCGAAGTAGGCGCCTGGGACCCCCACAACGTCACCGAAGACGCCGACCTGGGCTTGCGCTTGTACAAGCGGGGCTATAAGACCGCCACGGTAGATAGCACTACCTTCGAGGAAGCCAACAGCGAGATCTACAACTGGATCCGCCAGCGCTCACGCTGGCACAAGGGCTACATCCAGACCTGGCTGGTCCACATGCGGCATCCCCTCAGGTTGATCCGGGAGATTGGCCTGAGGCCGTTTCTCAGCTTCCAACTGGTCATCGGGGGCACGTTCTTTGCCGCCCTTCTGAATCCGGTATACTGGACACTGACGGC
This sequence comes from uncultured Anaerolineae bacterium, assembly GCA_964592085.1. Classification (GTDB taxonomy): domain Bacteria; phylum Chloroflexota; class Anaerolineae; order VGOG01; family VGOG01; genus CAZQDO01. The sequence continues at coordinate 4,337 of CAZQDO010000129.1, forward strand.
CCTGTGGTTTCTGACGCAGTGGGGCTTTATCCAGGAGATTTTCTCCGGCACGGTCTTCTACCTGGGGGCTGTATGTCTGTATGTGGGGAATTTTGCTTTTACCTACATGAACGTTGCCGGCGCGATGCGGCGGCAGTATTACGACATGGTGAAGCACGCCCTGCTCAGTCCGCTCTATTGGGGCCTGATGAGCGTCGGGGCGTGGCGGGGCTTCCTGCAACTGCTCCGCAAGCCCCACTTCTGGGAGAAAACAGAGCATGGGTTGTACACGAGTGCGCCAGACACTGGAGGACCCTGATGGCTAGAGAATCTCAGATGAATAGACCAGACGGGATTGCTCTATCGTCTCATCAATCTGACTCCTTGCGAGTCAAATTCTCTTCCGGCTCGTCACAGGCTCTATCGGGTCAACGGCTTGCACAACCAAACCTGCAAGCCAACACGAAATCCCAAACCCTCTCGACGGAGAAAGAACATCTGAGACTCCGCACTCAATGGGATCTCTGGCTTATCTTCGGTATCTCTCTTATCATATATGCTTTGGTTGGATGGGTAGGTGCCTACGTTCTCCAAACATACAATTGG
>CAZQDO010000129.1:4931-13186 GCA_964592085.1 uncultured Anaerolineae bacterium
AATTGGGATGGACTGGCACGCATCGCCCAGGCTCATGGTGTCTTTTTCAGCCGGGATCCACATCTTGCTGCCATTGGTTTCGTCTGGCCACCGCTGCCAATCCTATCAGACCTGCCCTTGGTCCTTCTAGCAAAGCCGCTGGGGTTGGTACTGTTTGTAGGTCCCCTTATGAGCGCTGTCTATGGAGCTATTGCACTAGTCCAACTGTCCCAAATCCTCCAACGCTTTGGCATACCACGATATTGGCGATTGGCCTGGGTGGTCGCGTTCGCTATACACCCACTTGTCGTTCAGAACGCAGCCATGGGTCTTTCTGAAGCACCATTTATGGCTTTCTTGTTCCTATCGCTGAACGGGTTCTTGATGTGGGAGCAGGACCGTGGGCCAAAAGGGATCCTGTGGGCCGGTATCGGCGCGGGACTGGCCGTGTCGTGCCGCTATGAGGCGCTTGCCTGGGTGGCGGCAATCATGGCGGCGATTTTCTGGCAGTGGCAGCTTAGCTGGAAGGTCACTCAAGTCGATATCTTGGAAGGTACTTTGTTGGCCTTTGTTACACCACCCGCGTATGCCATGATGCTTTGGGCTTTCATGAACTGGCTTGTGATGGGCAACCCCTTTCACTTTCTGGTCGGGCCTGGCTCCACTGCTGCGACGCCTGACACGGCGCGGGCGGTAGGCTCAGCACACCCGCTAGCCTTTGCACAGGGCTCGGTGATTGGCTCAAGCATCCTTCTGCTGCGCCAGATCGCCGACCTGGCACCGCTCCTGCTCGCAGCTACGGTCCTCTTAGTTCTCTTAGTGTCTTGGCGGCAACGCTGGTCTGATCTCGTCTATTTGCCTCTTGGCTGGTCGATCCTTGGATTCATCTTCCTGATTGCGCTGCGTGGACTCCTTCCGCCTTGGTCACGCTATTTCTTCTGGGTCGTGCCAGCCGGCATCATTGTAGCGAGCGCAGCCTACCGTGCTGCGGTGACCGGCTGGCAGCGCAAATGTATCGCCGTGGGAACAGCATTGCTGCTGCTTATCCCAAGTTTATGGCTGTCCCTTCAGGCCTGGTCACGACTCTCGGATCCGCTCCCGCAGCGTATCGTCGGTGCTCTGCTCATGCCGCCCGAGGTTATAGACCCTCGGCAGGTTCGCGGGATGCTTGACGAGTTCGTCACCATGGCGGACTATCTCAATTCGCAACAATCGGGTACTCTCACCCTACTCGACGCAGCTATTGGTTCGTCCATTGTCTTCTTCCTTGATCGCCCCTATGAGCTTGTGATGACCACGGACAGGGATTTCCTCCCCATCTTGCGCTCTCCGGTTGGTCAGGTAGATCAGGTACTCGTGCCGCGTCCTACCTTCGACACACGGGGGCGCTCCGACGTTCTCAAGTTTTATCCTGATATATACGAGGGTGGTGAACCATGGGCTCGCTTGGTACATGAATTTCCGGGTTCGAGTGGTTGGCGGCTGTTCCAGGTAGTTCCGCCACACTAACTCCGGCCTGCACCGGTTCAGCTAGCGAAGATCCACCGGTCAGAAAGGCAGGGTTCGCATTGGAATATAAGTAGACATGCATCTCCCAACCACGGTCAAATTCAAAAAGGATCTACCCATGTACACCATTACGCCCAGAGCGGATTCTAAACGAGCCACACTCGGAGGGGTGCTTCTATCCGTCGCGCTCAACGCCGCAGGCCAGATCCTCTTCAAGGCAGCTCGCATGGCCCAGCCGGAAGCGTCGCTTCTTTCACTCTTCCTCCACCTGGAGACCTGGGCCGGATTCTTCCTCTACGGACTGTCGGCCATATCCTGGCTCTGGGTCCTCTCGCGAGCCCAGTTGTCCTTCGCATATCCGATTCTGTCCCTGACCTTCCCCCTTGTGGTAGGTCTTTCCACAGTCTTTTTCTCAGAGTCCATCTCGCCCATCCGGTGGGCCGGAGTAGGAGTGATTGTCGTCGGAGTTTCTCTGTTGGCAAGGACGTGATGCAATGGATGTCCAGGCATATACCTTACTGCTGGTCGCAATTGGGATCGGCGTCGTCGGGCAACTGCTGCTCAAGCGCGGCATGTTGCGCCATCCCGGCTTTCGAGTGGGAGACCTGGCCGCCTTGGCCCGCGACTTAAGCATCGTTGGTGGGTTTTGCTGCTATGGAATCTCGACGTTGCTCTACTTCAATGTGCTGGCGAGCTTCGACCTGTCTCTCGCCTACCCGACTGTGAGCCTTGGGTACGTGCTCGTGATCATCATGTCGAGAGTGTTGTTCAAAGAGCCGGTCAGCTTGGTCCGGTGGGGAGCAGTCTTTGTCATCTGTATAGGAGTAACCTTAGTGGGGCTCGGGTAAGGAAGAAGCAGAGCGTCGTCAAGAGCCTATGCACAAAGCATAAACCGGAAGGGCTACGGCCAAGTCCTTCACAGAACCCTACCATAGTCAGCATCAGTAGATGGAAATTCTGAAGCAGCGCGGGCTCCCACGCCCGCGGACCGGCGGCATGGGAGCCGCCTCTGCTATAATTTTCCATCTACTGAGCATGGAGATTTCCACACTGCCCGCTTGCCACAAGGCACGGCAGACCATGATGACCGACTATCTGAGCAAGACACCGCTGATTTTGCAGGCGCTAAGAAAGGGAAGAAAAATGAAAACTGTGATGACCAAGGCATCACTACGTAAGTTGATTGTACTGACCGTTATGGGCGTGTTGATGGTTGCTCCTTCAGCAGCCATCGCTCAAGGGCCAGGCGTACCGCTGACCACCGACGTGACCCTGGAGGACATGGGATACACAATTGACGATACTGTCCAGGGTGTACTCGTCACTCGCGAGTATGGCCTGAGCTGGCCCAATGCGTGGGAACCGCAAGCGGGGAACACCCTCATCCTGCACTTCAGCCACTCGCCTGCCCTGGATCCCCGTTCCACCATGACCGTTGAGTTCAACGGCACCCAACTGAGCAGTGTGCTGCTAACTCCGGAGAATACCGAATATGGCACCCTGCAGGTGGCTCTTCCAGAAAACTCGATTCACGTGGGATACAATGGACTACGCCTGAATTTCTACATGGGACTCTACGACTTCAACTGTCAAGACATTGATGACCCGGCGGTGTGGACGACAGTTCACAAAATCACGACATTTCACCTCTCCTACACCCTCACCATCCCTGATCCCAATCTGGCCAATTTCCCGCTGCCGTTCATGGACAACAGCCCACTGGTCGAGAACCACGTCACGTTCATCTTGCCAGATCAGCCCACGCCGGCCGAGCTCAGCGCGGCGGTGACTATCAGTGCCAAGTTGGGCCAACTGGCAGCCTGGCGCACCATCCATCTGCATACCCTGTCGGAGGCACAGGCGCAGGACCCCACGGCGGTCATGGGGGATCTGATCCTCGTAGGACGCGCCGACCGGCTGCAAACGCTGCAGGCCATGCCGCTGTCCTTCGTGTCTTGGCAAGATGGCCAGCCCGTGCTGATAGATAGCGCGGGGGCGCCCCTGCCCTCGGAAGCTGGCGTGTTGTGGGAACAACTATCGTCCGTGGATGCCACCACTGTCATGCTCATCGTCACCGGCGCCACCGACGAGGCCGTCTTGACCGCCGCGCGTGCCCTGGCCGACGAAGCCACCTATCCCCGCCTGGTGGGGCAACTGGGCATCGTCCTCAATGTTCCAGAGCCGCCTCCGACCGACCTGGCCGTCGGCCAGGTGATCACCCTGGAAGACCTGGGCTACGAGGAGCGCACGGTGTGGGGTAGCCGAGAGCAATCCATCAAGTACGCCGTTCCCCTGCCTTTCGCCTGGCAGATCCGGTTCGAGGGGACTTTCGATCTGCACTTCGCCCACTCGGCCATTGTTGACTCCCAGGAGTCCTCTCTCAGCGTCTTGCTCAATGACGTGCCGGTGGGCAGCATTCTCCTCACCCCGGAGAATGCCGAGGACGCTTTGATCACCTTTCGATTAGCGACGCGGCTCTTCGAGTCTGGCAACAACGCGCTGAGCGTGTTGAGTGACATGGACGTGGATGAGGGAGACGAGGATCACATATACCGCTACGACTACGACTGTCTGGAACCCGAGCCCAAGCAGACCTGGCTGGTCGTCTATGCCGACTCGCAGCTCAACCTGCCCGGTGAGCCGACCAGCCTGGTGCTGAGCCTGGCCGACTATCCCCGGGCCTTCGCCGGCCCGGCCGATCTCTCAGATCTGGCATTCATTGTGCCGGATCCTACCGGCGGGATCATCACTCACGCCACGATCCAGATCGCCAAAAGCCTGGGCTACTTCGCCGAGGGCGAGGCATTGGCACCTCAGGTGATCAGCGCCCAGACGCTGGAGTCAATGGCCTCACCTCCCGAATACCAGATCCTGATCGGGCGCCCCACCCAGAACACAGCCATTGCCCGGCTGAATGACGACCTTCCCCAGTCCTTCAAGCCGGGTACCGATGAGCCGCAACCTGTGGAGACTCTGGCCCAGATCGTACCGCCAGGGGGGATTGTGGGCTACGTCCAGGCGGTGCTGAGCTCCGACGGATACCCCCGACTCATCGTGACCGGCACCACGGACGAGGGCGTGTCGTGGGCCAGTGATACCCTCAGCGATTCAGACCTCATGAACGAGCTGGCCGGCGACCTGGCCATCGTCAGCGCTGCGGGAGCCGTTGTCACCGCTGAAGATTCCACCATCAGCGCCGAAGACATCATCGCCACAGCCGAGGTCAGACCCGCAGAAGATCGTCAGCCCCCGCCGCCGCAGATAGTAGAAGAAGCCGTGCCAGCCGTGTCTCGTCGGACGGATTGGATCAAGTGGCTGGCCGTCGGCTTGTTCGCCCTGACCGTCTTCGTTCTGGCCCTTGCGGTCTGGCCAGAAGCCCAGCAGCGATGGAAAGCGAGGACACATCATGGAACATAGACAACAAGAACGCAAACAATATGGACGCCTGCTATACGTGTCTTTGGCAGCGCTCGGAATCTGGCTTGCCGTGACTGCCGGTGGCCTGACCCGTCTGGATCCGGACACCGCGGTGCTGGGATGGGTGTTGCTGGCCCTTACCACCACGTTGGCTGTGACGAGCCTCTTTCGCTACGCCGGCTGGGTAGCGGCCAGTATCAGCTCCATCCTCTATGCTGCTCTCCAAATCATCCCCTTGGGCCTCACGGACAGTGCATTGCTAAACGCCGTCGTTGGCTTCGTGGGACTGATGGGCACTGCCTTCCTGGGTTCCACTATAGCCAGGCAGGTTTCGGCCGGGGACCACCAGTTGGAGCAAGCTCAGAAGCTGATTGATGAATTGACCGTTCACGATCCAAGGACGCGGCTGATCAAGTGGCAATATGCCCGGCATACCCTGAAATCCGAGATCGCCCGCAGCCGACGCTATCACACCGATCTGAGCTTGCTTCTCATCCGGGTGGCCAATTGGGATGAACTGGTGGAAGAGCACGGCTTCGCCGGGGCCAATGCGCTGATGGCCAGGGTATCGCGCATTGTAGTAGACACCCTGCGCACAATGGACTCACCGACCTCTTTGGACAGCGTGACGATGGGCGCCATCCTGCCTGAGACATCGGCTGAAGGTGCCCAAATGGCGGCTCAACGCCTGGTTGACGCCGCCGCCCGCGAGGTGCGGGTTGCGCTGAACATTGGCATCGCCCACTTCCCCAACGACGCCGTCACCGACGGGGAACTCCTCCGCGCCGCAAGAATGGCTCTGCAGCTTACCCTCATGTCGGACCAATCCATCGCACGGTACGATCAACTGTACAGTATCACCGGAACGAGGAAAGAAGACGCCGTCCGGGGGCCGCGCACGGAGACTGAACGCGGGCGAGCAGAGCTCCAGGAACAGGTAAAGATAGAGGATAACCATGATTCAGTTGGCCAGGAGCCTGACGTTGTCGAGCTGGAATCCGGGGGAAACGAACGGGCGAGACGGAAGCCCATCAGCGCTGGAAAGTGAGGAACGCCGTGGAACGTAGACAGCAAGGACGCTTGCTGTATGGGTCTGTGGTAGCGCTCGGACTCTGGCTCACTGCGGCCATCGGCAGTCTGACCTGGCTGGATCCGGACACTGCGATGCTGGGTTGGGCGCTGTTGGGCTTGACCACCGCGCTGGCTGTGGTAGGTCTCTTCCGCTACGCCGGCTGGGTTGCAGCTGTTGTTAGCTCTGCCCTCTATGCTGGCCTTCAGGTGGTTCTCCAGGGACCCACAGCCAGTGCATTGGTCAACGCCGTCGCTGGTACGGTGGGGCTGGTGGGCGTGGCCTTCCTGAGCTCTGTGATAGCGCGGCAGGTTTCGGGTATGGTCCGCCAGTTGGAACATGCCCAGAAACTGATTGATGAATTGACCATTCATGATTCAGAAACGGGGCTGACCAAGTGGCGGTATGCCTCCCAGACCATCCGGACCGAAATTAGCCGCAGCCGACGCTACCATACCAGCCTGAGCTTGCTGTTCATTCAGGTGGCCAACTGGGATAAACTGGTCGAGGAGCACGGTCCCATCGGCGCCGAGGCATTGATGGCCGAGACAGCGGCCACGGTTGCAGATACGCTACGCACTTTGGTAGATACCCCCACTCGTTTCGACAGCATCACACTGGGGGCGATTCTGCCTGAGACCTCGACTGAAGGTGCCCGGATAGCTGCTCAACGCCTGATAGATGCCGTCGCTCGCAAGGTGCGGGTTGCACTCTACGTTGGAATCGCCCACTTCCCCAACGACGCTGTCGCCGATCAAGATCTCGTCCGGGCTGCGAAGGCGGCCCTGCAGCTCGCATTGACGTCAGGCCAATCTATCGTATCCTACAACCAACTGAGCGGCGCCGTCGAAAAAGACGAGGCCGTGGAAATCCATCGCCCCGTTCCCCAAATCACAGATTCCTGGCCAAAGACACCCTTGGCTATCCGACTCGTAGTTAAAGGCTTCCGAGAGATCTCGACCTTGAGTCGGTTTGAAGAGACGATTCGGCAGCTCCCCAGGGTAGTACGGGTTGAGCCTCGCCGATACGCCGCTGGGACTCTGGAGTTGATCATTGAGCTTCCAGCCGGCGCGCCGGACTTGAGGGCTGACAGCATAGCGGGATTCGACATCCGGCCTGTACATTCCGGCAACAGCTACATAGAGTGGGAACTGAGAGACCGGGGTTAGCTTTCAGCCCCTCGGCGCACGGAATCACGTAAAGGGAGAAAAAAGGCAATGCAGTATGATCCGCCCGGCAACGTCAAGGGAGAAGAGATGCAGGAAATCCATGAGCTCATCTCTGAAGCCATAGATTCTCAGCAACAGGAAAACGTTGACCCGAAGGCAGCTTTAGACTCGGCCAGCGAAAGGCTGACCTTCTATCGAGAGCTTGATACCAAGTTTCAGGCGGCCCTCGCCGATGCGACTAGCCGGGCGGCGGAGATCCATGCCAAAGCCGAGGCCCAGGCAGCCGCCCTGCTAAAACACGTGCACGATGAGAGGGCCCAACTGGAGGCCACCGTTGATAGCCTCCAGCAATACAACCAGGTCCTGTTGAGCCTCGAACTGGTATTGCAGGAAGCGGCATCGGCCTTGAGGCAAGCGGAGGAGCAGTTGGAGCAGCAGATGCAGATCTTCCGTCAGACAGCCACACCCATGAAAAGCCCGAGGCCAGTGGTTGCCGAGGGACATCCCAAGCCCGAAGGGAAAGTCGTCGAAGAGCATGGGGTGCCGGAAGCTCAACCATCTGTCTCCAGGACACCAGAGGCCTTGAACGAGACCGTTATCGAGGAACATCCCAGACTTGAAGAGGAAGCAATCGAAGAACACGTGCCCGAAGCCCAACAATCTGTCTCCAGAACCTGGGTGCGGATCATCGGGCTGCGCCAGATTGCCAGGCTCCATCTTATCGAAAAAACCCTCAAGGCCCGCCCGACCATTGAGGACGTCCGGGTGGTGCAGTATACTCAGGGCGTCCTGGTTCTATACATCGGACACCGATCCGCTCCTCTGTCAGACATCTTCAAGGAGTTGCCGGGGATTCGGGTGCGAGAAGTCCGCGAGACGGAGGCCGGTTGGATCGAAGTACACCTGGACGGTACCGACACAGACTCTCCACCGAGGGCAACGTTAACCGAACCTTAACCCAATCGTAACCCTATCGCATCTTTTTACCCTTGACAAGGGCAGGGGAAATATGTTATAATGGCTTAAGTAAAGCGTTCTTTGTAAACCACATAAGGTCCGATAAAGGCAAACCCATCGAAAGGTGGGGGCGCAAAGCCACGGGTCTAAGTTAG
>CAZQDO010000130.1:0-13170 GCA_964592085.1 uncultured Anaerolineae bacterium
GCAGAAACTTGACGAAAGCACGGGATTGATGTATTATGGGGCTAGATATTACGACAGCATGCTGGGCCGCTTTGTGCAGGCGGATACGATTGTGCCGGAGCCGGGGAATCCGCAGGCGTTGAATCGGTACTCCTACGTACTGGGGAACCCGCTGCGATACACCGACCCCACTGGGCTGATGTACATCGACTCGGGCGGCCCTGGCCTATGGCCACCGCCACTACCACCTCAACCACCTGGTACAACTTGGGATGATCCTTTGATTTTCTGGATAGAGCCGGGGGGCTTCTATGGTAAAGGTTTCGTATACTGGAAGGTAGGAAATCGTACAGTGGGGCCTTTCAGTGTGTATGTGCCTCCCATCGACTTCCGTGGATTCAATTGGCCGGATCCTACTTTTCAAGAGGGATGGCAGCATATCGAAAGCTATATTGGGATATCTGATGTAACGAAGGAAGACCTTGGGAGTCAGATCAACAATTTTCTGGCGAGTTATGCAGCCGCTAGGTCAGAAGCTATTCCCGATCTCTCGGCGCTTGTGCCGCAAAGGATCAATGTGGACCCCAAGTACGTTGGTCAGGATCAGGACATATACGTCCCAGGCAAGTACGACGTAGCGGGCCTGGGTGCAGGGACACAACTTGACGGCGCAGTGAATTTGCTAGAGGTGCTTACACCTGGCGAGAACATCTCTCTGCGGTATGTGAGTATTACAGTCCATAGTAAAGGAGATCTATGTAGAGCGCTCGTGGTTTCACACTATCCGAAGGAGGCCTACATCTCCTATCGTGAAGAAACGCCCTGGTACAGGGAGACGCCCATAATTCGTGATCCTACTATTTGGACTATAGGGCCGATTTGGAGCGAGTCAACACTAGGACGGCGGCGGTAATTCTCTGACCGCCTGTGAGGAGGAATCAATGCGAATGCGAATTAAGCGATTGCCCCCTATGGTGATGCTAGTCATTCTATGCATTCTGAGTAACGCATGCGATGGGACCATGAAGAGTGGATCCCGGTTGGCATTCGTGTCGGACAGAGATGGACACGAGGAGATATACTTGGTGAATGCTGATGGAAGCGGGCTCGCGCGATTGACGGAGAGTGCGGGGAGAAGCAAGGATCCGGCGTGGTCTCCCAATGGCAGTCAGCTAGCGTTTACTTCTGACAGAGATGGCGATTGGGACATATACGTGATGGATATCGGCAACCGTCATGTGACACAGTTAACTGATAATCTGGGTTCAGACGTATGGCCTGTCTGGTCCCCTGATGGAAGGAAGCTGGCTTTCATGTCGGACCGAGATGGTCAGTTTGAGATCTACACTATGGATACTGATGGAGCGAGTCAGGTCCGATTGACCCACAATGAGGAGATGAGTGTGTTTCCTGCGTGGTCTCCAAATGGGAGCGAGATTGCATTTGTGACAGGTGAGCCATATCGCCGACTCTCGGCATGTTTGGTACGGAATGATGGCGGTGATCTAACATGTCCTCTTACCGAGTCAGGCAATGCTGGACCACCTGTGTGGTCTCCAAATGGGGATCAGATTGCTCTTTATTGGGAACGTGAAAGCCGTTTTGGCGAAATCTATGTGCTAACAATTGAAGATGGCCATCTGAGGAAGCTAACACAAGATTCATGGGCTGAGTTTCCCGCATGGTCACCGGATGGAAGCAGAATTGCCTTTACGGGGCATACTGAGACAGATGCTTCACGGAGTCTCTACGTTATTAACGCTGATGGGACAGACCGGGTACGAATAGGGCCATCAATGAGTGTGTTGTGGTTCCCAGTATGGTCGCCAGACGGCAAGAAAATAGCAGTGGTCTCTGTACACGAAAACAGAATGGAAGAGATATATGTAGTGGAGGCCGCCGGCTCTAAATTGACAAGGATTACTGATAATAACTCTTCCGACACTCATCCTGTCTGGTCACCTCAGTAAGACCCAGGATGCTGGATGTATCAGATCGCGCTATCCTCAGCAGCCACCAAAGGAATGCAATGCCTTCGGTGGCTTTTCGTTTGCCTCGCTGACCAGCGGCCAACGGGTTGCCACCCGCGCGGACGGCACCAGCCATTTTCCCATCTACGACGCCGACGGCCAGCGGGTTATTCGGGACACGGTGACCAAGACCGTCGTCTACGTGGGCCCTCACTACGAGAAGCAGATCCCTGCTGGAGGATCTGGATGGCGATGGTGACATTGACATCGCGGACATCATGCAGGTCGCCTCTCGCTGGTGCTGCCGACACGGGAATGATTGCTATGACTCCCTCTTTTCGGTATGTGTATGACTCCTACTGGCTCAGGTAAAAGGGCACGTCGGTGATGATGCGGAAGCGCCCTCGCCAGTCCTGGCGAGCGTACAACAGCGCCACCCTTAGCATCCAGGCTGTCTGATTGTGCAGCAGGTGATGCCACAAACGGGTGGGCACGAACTCCGGTACCACCACCGTCACGTAATGATCCTCCTCGTCCACAAAACGGTCAATGAACTCCAACAGGGGGGTTATGACGGAACGGTAGGGTGAGGGGAGAATCTCCAATGGAATGTCGGGTAAGATCTCCTGCCAGCGGGCGTGGAGTTTCGCCGTTTCCCGTGGATCACTCTCCACGGTCACGGCATGTAGCTCGCCACCCAGCACCTGGGCGTACTGCATGGCCTTGAGTACCCCCCGGTGCAAACCGGCCACGGGCACGATCACGGTGTGCTGGATCACTGGCTCAGGCCAGGGTTGGGTCAGGGAGAGCTGTTCGGCCACCTCATCGTAATGCCGGTGGATAGTTCGGAAACCGTACACCAGGAAAGGGATGAGGAGCAGCACGATCCAGGCGCCGTGCACGAACTTGGTGGCTGCCACCACCACCAGCACCACTCCCGTGGCGACGGCCCCCACACCGTTGATCACCGCCGACCGGCGCCACCCAGGGCTGCGCAGCCTCAGCCAGCGGCGCACCATGCCCACCTGGTTCAGGGTGAACGAAACGAATACCCCCACGGCGTAGAGGGGAATCAGAGCGTGCGTGCTGGCACCAAAGATGATGACCAACAGCGACGCCAGGCCACCCAGCAACAGGATGCCATTGGCGTACACCAGCCGGTCCCCCAGATTGGCCAGTTGATGGGGCAGGAAGCGGTCCAGGGCCATCCACATAGCCAGCCGGGGGAAGTCAGAGAAGCTGGTGTTTGTCGCCAGGAGCAGAATCAGGGCAGTGGCGACCTGCATGGCGTAGTACAGTGGGCTTGTTCCGAAGACCACACGTGCCAACTGGGAGATCACCGTCTCCCCTTCTTGCGGCAACACGCCGAACTGGTGAACCAGGAAAGTAATGCCCAGGAACATGCTCGCCAGAATGCCGACCATCCATAGTATGGTCTTGCCGGCATTGACGCCCTCCGGTGGCTTGAACACCGGCACGCCATCGCTGATGGCCTCTACTCCGGTCAGGGCTGTGCATCCAGAGGCAAAGGCTCGCAGAATCAAGAAGGCCGTCAGACCTTGCGCGGCTGCAGTCGCTGGGATTGGATCAGGCATCCCTGTGGGCAGACTGCCAAAAAGCAAGCGTGCCAGCCCCGCCAGGATAATCAGGAATACAGCGAAGATGAAGAAGTAGGTCGGCATGACGAATACCCGAGCCGACTCCCGCACGCCGCGCAGATTGACCAGAATCACGAAGCCCAATGCGACCAAAGCCAATGGCACTCTCCAGGGGTAGAGAGACGGGAAAGCAGAGGTTACGGCGGCTGCTCCTGCCGCGACGCTGACCGCCACGGTCAATACGTAGGCGGTGAGCAGGGCAGCGCCAGCCACCAGGCTGGGGAGCGTGCCCAGATTCTCCCGGGCCACAATGTAGGCGCCACCGCCAGATGGATAGGCCTGCACTGTCTGGTAGTACGAGCTGCCCACGATGAGCAGCAAAACAGCGATGAGCAGGGCGATGGGCAACGACAGGGACAGAGCGCCACTGCCGGCCAACACCAGGACGAGCAAGATCTCCTCCGTGGCATAGGCCACCGAGGACAAGGCATCCGAAGAGAGCACGGCCAGGGCCTGGACCTTGCTCAGCCGCTCGTGGATGATGCGTTCGGTCGGCAACGGGGTGCCGATGAGGATTCGTCTAAGAGTCGTTAGCATGTCACTTCACCTGTAAACTGGAGCCTATGTTCTTCAGCATCGAGAATAGTTGCCCGCTGCCGCAATCAGCACCGCCATCGTTCATAATGGAGAGGTCGCGTATAACCTGGGCCAACCTTCTGGTGGGGTCCAGGGATCCAGAGTGTGTTCTGTGTACGTGGTCTGGCACGGACATCCGCGCCCGATCCAGGCACGCAACTCGTTTAGATTGATGATGATGCTGAACACTGTCACCGTCGTGCCGTCGTGCTTGCAGATGGAAGCTGGATAGTTGGCATGATCGGCCAACAGCTTTTGGAACAGTTGTGGCGACAAACGGCCATAATTCTCGCGCAATAGCCGCATGGCGCGATTGTAGCGGATGATGGAACCGCCGATGTAGTTGCGGTGAGCCTCAAACCGGCGCATGGGCCAACTGAGATAGTGATTGGCATGAGCCATGATGTTGTCATCAATGTAGATCGGCTCACAGTCGGTGGCCGACCCTTCCATGCTGTAGATCTCACCGCTCGGATCGGCGATGACGTTATTGTAGTTTGATGCGCGACGCGGAAGCAGGCAGGCATCCATGGCCTCCCCCAGGCGCCGTGCGGCCAGGATGGCGCGGGCAATCAGCAGGCGTGGCACGCCGGGGCGAATATCGCTGCACGAGACCGCGTTGCCGGTCATGCTGATGCCGGCGGCGTTGAACCCAGCGCTAAAGCCCAGCCCGGCTCCAGAGACCCCAAGGAACTCAGGATCGTCTCCAGCCCGTACTCTCAGGATGACCAAGTCTTCCTCGGTTTCAGAAGGGAGATCGTTGGTGTGGGCTACCAGCGTAGAACCTTCCGTGGTGGCTTTGCCCCGGGCAGCGAAATCAGTACAGCCCCTGGCCAGGGTCGGGAAATCGGCGTGCCAGGCCGCCGGTTCCCACAGCTCCTCGCAGATTCCCAGGAAGACGTCCTCAAAGGGCAGATGGGCTGCCTCGGCGATGCCTTCCAGCTCTTCGACAAACTGAGGGTAGACAGCGCGGCTGTGAGCAAGGCAAAGCCGACCTTTGAGCTGCATGTCCTTCCACTCCACCCCCGGTGGCAAGCTCCCTCGCAACCGCGGGAGGATGCGCTGCAGTTTGGGTTCCATGTTCTCGCCAATTTGCCGACCTACTTCGCGGTATGTACCGCTCACCTCGATCACGGGAATGGAATTCGCCGCCATTCCATCACCTCCTTCAACGATTTCTTCGATGCCTCAAAACCTTGCCTGGCAAGGCATTGGTATGCTGTTCTCCCTCAACAACCAGAACCCCGTTGACGAAGACGTAATCAATCCCCTCCGGGTACTGATGCGGGTAGAGATTCGTCGCCCGGTCGCGGATGCGCTCCAGGTCAAAGACGACGACGTCGGCCCACGCGCCGGGCCGCAACACCCCGCGATCCATCAGCCCGAACCGCTGGGCGGGAAAGGACGTCATCTTGCGAATGGCCTCCTGGAGGGTCAGCACAGGCTCGTCCCGCACATAGCGCTCCAGCACGCCGGGGAACTCGCCGTAGCTGCACGGGGAATAGGGCGGTGGATCGTTCAGGAAGCCATAGAGGGCTAACACCTGGCCATCGGAGCAAATCATCGCCGCCGGATGCTGGAGCAAGAGGCGGATGTTGGCCTCGTCAATGTAATCGAAGATGGCCTCCGCCTGGTGGCCGTTTTCCACGATCAGGTCGAAGTAGGCGTCGAAAGGCTCGCAACCTCGCTCGCGGGCGATGGTCTCCACAGTCTTGCCAACGACCTCTGGACTCTGCGGAGCGTGCAAGATGGTGATGCGGTGCCACTGGCCGTGCTTTAGAAGCCCGACCGGGCCGAAGGCCGGCCGTTGGTCGAGGACAATCTCCTCCCGGATCTGACGGCGGGTGTCGGGATCGCGGAGCAGAGCGGCGATTTCGGGTACTGGTCGCTCCTGGATGTCCTGGGGCAGGCCGCCAGTCAGCGGAGGGCCCAGGTCGGTGTGCACATCGTTGTCCACCGTCACGTCCTGGCCCCGCGCCCGCGCCTCCTCCACCAGTCGCAGGCTGGCGGTGGCATCGCAGGGCGCACCGTACTTGGGGGCGTTGTGAGAGATCTGCACAGGCACACCGGCCTCGCGCCCGATGCGAATTGCTTCGGCATCAGCCTCCAGGATGGTCTCCCGCTCGCCTCGGACGTGGGTGGCGTACAGCCCGTGGTAGCGTGCCACAACCCGGCACAGGGCGATGATCTCCTCGGTGCTGGCGAAGCAGCCCGGCGGATAGACCAGGCCAGTGGACAATCCGAAAGCCCCAGCCTCCATCGCTTCTACTAACAACTCCTGCATCCTGACGAGTTCAGCCGGCGTCGGATCGCGGGCATCGAGGCCCACGACGGCCATGCGCAGCGCTGCGTGTCCTGCCAGGGAGCCTACGTTGATGGCCAGGCCGCCATCTTCAAGGGTGTGCAGGTACTGAGCGAAGGTTCGCCACTCCCAGGTGACTTCTGGCTGGTCGGAGATGGGGCTCCAGTAGTGGCGCATCTCGGCCAGGTGATCCTCGTCCACCGGAGCCGGAGACATCCCACAGTTGCCAATGATGTGGGTGGTAGCGCCCTGGCGGACGGCGCTCTCGGCGCGGCGGTTCACCAGGATGGAAAGGTCGGAGTGGGCGTGGACGTCAATGAACCCCGGTGCAACAAACCGGCCCCCGACGTCAATGGTCTCTCGTCCCCGCAGCGTGCCCGCCGGCGCAATCTGCGCGATCCGTCCCTCCCGAACGCCCACATCGCCCCAGAACCAGGGATTGCCGCACCCATCAAGAATTCTGCCATTAGCCAGCACAATATCCAACCTCCAACCTCCAATCTCTTTACTGATCGGCCTCAACGACTTCAAAATCCCTGGTCACTAAAAGGTCCGCCAACGGTCTGAGGGATTGCACCACTTGATGCTCTCTTTCTAGCACCTGCCATCGCCACTCGGTTTGGGGTTCCTTCCCCCGTACAATTTGAGCCCTCTTCGTCTCGTGGTAGGTTAAGTCAATGAATATCCTTAAGTCGGCGTCAATGTTCAAGGGGTAGAGCCCCTCCACGATCAGGTATTTGATTCCCCCGAAACTCGTGATCAGCTTGTCTATCTGGTCGGTCAATAGATCAATGCAGGGCAGGATGGCTTCTTTGTTTCCCCTGAACGCGGCAATATGCTGGCCCAAAAGGTCCCAGTTGATTTCCGACAGACCGATGCTTTCTATGCCGTGTTCCTTCCTCCACTCTGCCCTTTCTGGGGGAGGCACTTTGTAATAGTCATCAATGTGAAGTATCTTGGCTAGTTCGCCTTGATCTTTGAGCCGCCTGGCAACTACATGAGCCAACTCAGATTTTCCTGCCCCCGACTCGCCTCCGATGGCTATCACCGTTTTGTCTGACTTGAATTCACTGAGTCTAGTAACGATCTGCTCAGCCGCCTTTCTGTGGTTGTCGGTGATCAGTAGGACATCTCCCAGCATTTCAGATTCTTCCTTTCTGCAACTCGACGGTCTCCCATTTCTGGGGAGTGATGGTCGTTCTGTGACCACGGACAATAACGTCTACTGTCTCTTTGCGGGCGCTATCAACTTTCACTTCTACACTCTGGGGTGTCACCACAAAGTAATACCTATCGCCTCTGAATCCAACGTTGAAGCGCACCTCGCGCCAGACCGCTGGCAGGCAGGGGCTGATGCTTACCTGTTCTCCATCCAGATCCAATCCCGCGTAGGCTTTCAGGGCTAGGACCGCTGTCCCGGCCATAACACCCGTATGAATCCCCTCTTTCGTCGTGCCCCCTTGAATATCAACGTAATCGCTTTTCAGGGCCTCCACGTACAATTGCCAACTGAGTTCCCTGTCCCCGATCAGATTCGCCAAGTAGGAGTGAACCATCTTGCTCAGGGTAGAGCCGTGGGACGTTCCCTGGAAATAGTAATCAAAATTCACTCGCAACAAATCGTCTTTAACGGAATAACCAGCTCCATTCAGTATGTTCACTACTTCACTTATATTCAAATTGTAAAAGGTCATCAGCGCGTCCGCTTGTTTGGCCACCTTGTATTCATTCGGTGACTTTCCCTCTGCCCTTAGGATGCGATCCATTCTGCCGATATCTCCGTACCGGCTCCTGTATTCCTCCCAATCCAGCTCCTTCAATTCAAAGTAGCCGTCAAACTGCTCCAGGATACCATTATCAGAAATGGGAATATGGATCTGTTTTGTGATAGCCTTCCATTTCTCCAGTTCTTGTTCCTGAAGATGGGTTTTCTTCAGGAGTTTCTCTCTGGCCGCACCACTAAGTCTGTCGAGGATGTCAAAAGCCCTGTCGAAAGCCCACACCACCATGATATTCGTATAACTGTTATCTTTCAGCCCGCCGACTTCTGAATCGGGGTATTTCTCGTGGAACTCATCTGGCCCCATGACGCCATCTATCTCGTAGCGTCCCGTCTGCTCATTGTAGCTTGCCTTGCCGGCCCAGAAACGACAGATTTCCAGAAACATCTCGGCCCCACACGTTTCCAGGAACTCACTGTCGTCGCTGATCCAGACGTACTGCCAGACGTTGTAGGCAATGGCCAAAGACACATGCCTTTGCAGCGGGCTATAATCAGGCCCCCATTCCCCGGACAGTGGATTCAGGTGAAGCACCTGGGTTTCTTCCCTGCCATCGCTGCCACTCTGCCAGGGGAATACCGCCCCTTCGTGGCCATGTTCCTGGGCATATTCTCTGGCCTGATCCAAGCGACGACAGCGGTAAAGCAGAACGGCCCTGGCTATATCTGGGAAGTGCAGATTGTAAAATGGCAGGACGAACCGTTCATCCCAGAAAATGTGACCGCGATAGGCCTCTCCATGCAATCCCCTGGCAGGGATGCCAACATCGAGGTTGATATTGTGTGGCGAAGCAGTGACTATGCAATGGTACTGGTTGAACCTGAGCAGTTTTTGCGCCAGCCGATCCCCTGTGATCTGGATATCCACCTTCTCCCAGATGTCCGCCCAGGCGACAGCGCTGGCCTGCTGCACTTCGTCGAAACCGCCAACATCCTGCAGAGCCTCTTGCGCCGCTTCCAGCGGGTTTTCATTGTCCTTGGATGTGTAGATGGCTACCATTTTGTCAACGCAGATGGGTGAGTCTCTTTTGGCAACTAGATCGAAGGTCGAATACACAGCTCCTGGCGTTTTTTCATGGGCGACCTCTGGGTCAACCCGTTCATGATTTGCGGAAACAAAAAGCTTAGCCGCCTCTGCTATCTGGATCTTCGATTGATTGGTTTGCACCACGATGTAACTGACCTTATCCCGCCCCCCTTCGACAACCGGCTCCAGATGCTTTGAGCTCAACTGGCGGTAACGCTCGACGCCAGCGTTGATTACTCTGCCATTCAAGCCGGAACGGATGGAGATGTGGCCTGAGTAGTTCAGGGGGGTAAGGCTGTATCTCAGTGCTGCCAGATGGGGATGTGCCATGCTGGCCAGTCGGCTGGATTCGATCAAGGTCTCTCTCCCGGCGGCATCTCTCACCACTACCTTTCGGTGCAGAACGCCGCTACAGAAATCCAGCCGGCGGGTGAAACCGACGACCTCGGCCTTGTTCAGATCCAGCCATTCGCCACTGTCTATCCTGAACGTGGTGGATAACCAATTGGGGCAGTTCACAAAATCTTCGTTGACGACGGTTCGTCCGGCTACCTCGGACTCCAGGCGGTTGTAGACTCCGGCGATGTAGGTGCCGGGATAGTTCGTGTCGTTGGCGTCACATTCCTCCAGAGCTCCCCGCGTTCCGAAATAGCCATTCCCCACTGTACAAAGCGCTTCCCTGGTCGCTTCGTGCTCTTTCGAATAATCATGGTAACTCAGCGACCACATGTCCTCGCCAAGCCCGCTAGAGAACCATTCTTCTATGGTGTCGAAATCAACCTCCCCCATGTCGCTGACGACGATGTCAGCGCCGTTGAGCTTCAAGTCCAGTTCGTTGTTTTCCCGTGCAATGCCCAGAACCAGCCCGAAGTTGCCGTTCGATCCCGCCTGCACCCCGGAGACAGCGTCCTCCACAATGACGGCCCGGTCGTAAGGCACGCCCAGGTTATCGCAGGCGGTGGTGAAGATGTCGGGTTCCGGTTTTCCCTTCAGGTTGAGTTCAGCGGAGACGATGCCGTCTACCCGCGTCTCAAAAAGGTCGGATAGCCCAACCGTGCCCAGAATGGCCTTAGCGTTCTTGCTGGAGGAGGCCACACCCACCTTGATGTTTTTCCTCTTTAGCTCCCTAATGAGGTCCACAGTCGTGGAGAAAGCTTTCACATTCCCCTGGCCAATCATTTCGTTGAAGAGCTGATTCTTCCGATTGCCCAGGCCGCAGACTGTTTCCTGGTCTGGCAAATCAGCAGGGTCGCCATAGGGGAGATCAATGCCTCGTGATTCCAGAAATGATTGCACACCCTTGTACCGTGGCTTTCCATCCACGTAGGGCAAATAGTCGTCGGCGTGGGTGAATTCACGGAAAGGCTCGCCGGTCTCCTCAGAATGGGCTTTCAGGAATTCGTCAAACGTCTGCTTCCAGGCCGCGCCGTGAACTGAAGCAGTGCGAGTTATCACACCATCCAGGTCGAAGATGACGGCATCAAAGCTGTGTTCTTCCATATCGTCTCGTCCTTCAAGAGGCATTCAACTCACTGGCCGTGCGCCATATCGCTCTCCAATGGCGGGAAGCCCACGATTTCAAACGTCGCCGACGCGACCGTGAGGGTGGGCTCTGACTCAAAGTGTTGCAGCAGCTCGCGGTGGAGTTGGCCTTTCACCGTGCGACGCTCCCTGGCGTCAACGACGTAGCGCAGCGTCATTTCGATCCAGTTGTCGGTCATGACGATGTAGAGCATCGGCTCCACGGACGTATCGTGCAGCGGATAGCGTTGCATCATCCCGCTTAGTTCGGCTTGAGCTTGATCTTGAAAGCAAGCGCTGTATTCCTGACCATGATCGAGGATGATCTCGCCCGCCCGGCGCCAATCGCTATCGTAGGTGATGGGGATGGTGATCTCATCCCAGAGGTAGTGCCAATGCTGCGTGTAATTAAACACCGGATCGGAGAAGACCACGCGATTAGCGATGGAGACAATACGGCCTGTGTACTGGTCGGCCTTGACCCACTCGCCGATCTCCATCACCGTGGTACGCAGCATGCTGATGTCCAGCACATCCCCCAGCACATTCCCAATCCGTACCCGATCCCCGATGCGAAAGAGGTTGCCGGTGACAATGTTCAAATAGCCAGCGAAGGAACCGATGACCTCCTGCGAAGCGAAGGCAATGCCCGCGCCCAGTATGCCCATGGCCACCGTGAAGTTGCTGCCGAAGCCCAACCAGATGGCCAGGATGGCGGCGCTGCCCACAAAGAAAACCGTGTTACGAACCAGCATGCGCAAAGTTTGCGTATGGGACGGGTCTTTGATGCGGGTTCTCAACAAGTTACTCGCCGCGCGGTTCGTCCCGATCGTAAGCAACAGCACCACCAATGAAGAGGCAAGTTTGCGGATGATGTCCAGGTAAGTTGCGGGGATTTGCGGCATACTGAACCTCCTCTTGTAGCGATGTCGGATAACGCCTCCGGGCCTTGCGAAGTGTGAAACGTTGGGGGAACGCGCTCAGCTTTCTGCCGATTGGCTCCAGTGCGGGCTGGGTTGATCGGTCATGGCACTTCTTACTTCTGGAGAGCCTGTACGATTACGGCGATGGCCAACGCTGCCAGGAGCAACCAGATGGCAACGATCACAGCGGCGGCGATCCAATTTGTCGGTTTACCCTGACTCATGGCTGCCTGAGCTTTGTCTCGGCACTCAGTCATGACAGGTGAGGGAATCATCTTCAGCGCAATCGCGATACCCAAAGGGACCAACACAAGGTCATCCAGATACCCCAGGATGGGGATGGGGTCTGGAATCAGGTCTATGGGGCTGAAGGCATATCCCACCACGCAAGCAGCAAACAGCCGGGCATACCAGGGCGTTCTGGGGTCTTTGTAAGCCAGGTAGAGGGCGTAGGTCTCCGTTTTCAGCTCCCTGGCCCGTCGTTTCCATCTTTCCATAGTTGCAGCTTTCAAGCGGCGGAGTCCCCGACTTGTCGGGGCTGTGCCGCAATGAACCTGAACAAGACTTCGGCGAGCTCAGTCGAGCCGTTCGGGGCTCCGCTGCCACAAGGCTGTTGCCCCAAGTATCAAAATCAATGTGATGGACTATTAGCTTTTTCTATTGAGTATCCCGATGATCTTCATGAAATCGCTCAGCTTCTTGTTCCATCTGGGCGAGTCTCGTGTAATAGTCCGGAAACTCGTTCAAGTGTGCCAGCGCGATCTTGCCAGTCACTATCGGGTCATCGTTGCTCACGTTTGTGGCAGGGTCGATCGTGCCGTGCTCAAGTTCGACATCGAGGCCCATTCTATACTGCTCTACATCGAACTCGCTCCAATCTATACCGAGTGCCTCGCCGATCCTCCTGGCTTCCTCAGTGGTAAAACGCTTAGAGCTTGTCATCGTAATCTCCTTTCTTGTTCTTGTGAAGATGGTGCTTACGTCACGACCACCACCTCAATGTCCATTTCATCGCGCACGGCTTGCGCAAATTGCTGGACTCCCTCTCGCATGAAAACCTGCGGCGCGGCCTCGGCCCGCAGAGTGGACAATGTCAGAAATTGATCCAGCATCTTGCCCTCACCATTGGTGTGCATATCATCAGCGTAAACTTAGGCTCTGAGCCCCGTCCCCTCGACAAGCTCAGGGCAGGCTCCGGGGCGGCCCGAGGAGGGGCCTTCGAGCATTAAGCTTACGGAAATGGCGTGCGTATTATAGCACAGAAGTGACTTGCCAACAAAAAGGGCCAGGCCCTGTGGCCTCAGCCCTTTGTCCGATCTCAGTTCGCTGGATAGTCGAAGGAGCAGTCACCAGTGCTGGTGTATCGCTTCGAGGCTACAGCTTAGTACTACAACCGCACCTATGGTGGGTGATCGTCATGGGTAACTTCTATGG
>CAZQDO010000131.1:0-13141 GCA_964592085.1 uncultured Anaerolineae bacterium
ATGGGGGTGGTGGCCCGCGTCGCAACCAGGAATCCGTTGCATCCTGCGCATCCGTTGTTCTTATTCAGAACGCGGATTGGCGGGATGGAACGCATCATTATCGTCGCGCCGGGAATCCGTTGCATCCTGCGCATCCGTCGTTCTCATTCAGAACGCGGATGGGCGGGATGCAACGGATCATTATCGTCGCAACCAGGAATCCGTTACATTCTGCGCATCCGTTGTTCTCCTGCACGTCCTTGCCTCCAGAACGCGGATTGGCAGGATGGAACGGATCATCCTCCCGCAACTCAAGGAATCCGTTGCATCCTGCGCATCCGTTGTTCTCATTCAGAACGCGGATTAGCGGGATAGAACGGATCATTCATCGTCGCGTCGGGAATCCGTTGCATCCTGCGTAGCCGTCGTTCTTGTTCAGAACACGGATGGGCGGGATGGAACGGATCAATTGCGTAGCCGTCGTTCTTGTTCAGAACACGGATGGGCGGGATGGAACGGATTGTAAGGTGCCATACGGCAGGCACGACGTTTATAAAGGCGACGCGAAGGTGCTTGGGCCAAGGAGAGTTGGTTGGCCTTGTAAGGCTGCATATTCAGGTAGCGTAGAACTTTCCTATTCTATGATAACTTCGTCATCCAAACCTAACTCCCGCAAGGCCACCTTGGTTTCTTCGACCTTCTGCTCGGAGATGCCACTTTCGTCGCTGACCTCCACGCTCACCCGGATTCTCAATCCGGCACCGATGGCGAAACGGGAAAGCACCTTGGTGTAAAAGTTCATCCACTTCTGGGCGGGAACCTGGCCCGACCAGGACAGTTTCCGGGCGCGAGGGGGCAGGGGCGGTGGAGGTAGAGGTTTTTCCCTCTTGGTGACGACGACAGTCGCCGAGCCGCTGATCACCCCCGCGCTGGCGGTGACCACAAAATTGCCCTCCCCCTGGCCGGCTGTAAACAGGCCGTCCTGATTTATACTGCCGCCGCTGGCCTCCCAGGCCACCCCTCCGGCGTCCATTGCACGGCCGTGCTGGTCCAGACCTTGGGCCGCGAAAGCTTGCCCCTGGCCGGGCCGTAGCGAGGCGTGCGGGGGGGAGACGAGGATCGAGGTCAAGCTGGACGGCTCGACGTGTTTGCGGGCCTCTTCGGCGGTGATGATAAACATGTCGCCGGAGATCTCGACGTCGTGGGGGTACAATTCGGTCTCAAAATAGAAAGGCTGGTAACCACTCTCCCCCACCTGGCCGACGTAGGCCAGGATGCCGTTGCTCACCCCACGGGCGATGGTGTCTTTGATAGCCTCGGGGTCCAGCAGGCGTGGAAATTGGGGCGAGGCGAAGAAGGCATCCCGCACCGCCTGGGTGCTCCAGGCAGTGAAGGCCGGCGGCCAGTTGCGGACCAGAAAGTTGGGACTGATGCTTTCCTCGATGTCCCCATCTTGGCGCAGGCGGTTGAGGATGAGCCGGGTCAGGGACTCGGCCGAGCTGGAGTGGACCAAGCCCAGGTCCACTACCCGCATAGTATTATCCTTGCCCAACAGGGCCAGCTTGTTGTAGGCACGCCAGACGCCCTCTCTCAAATCGCGTTGGGCCAGCCGCAGATTGTCCGCCAGTTGTTTGCGCTGGGTGTCGTCCATGCGCAGCTCATCCTGCTCGTACTCGATCTCCTCCCAGGCCAGCAGGCGCCGAGCCTCGTCACGCAGCGCGGCCGTATCGTCGGCGATGGCCCACAGTAGCGCGCTCTTGTAGGTACGGCCCGAGCTGCCCGCCTCGCGCGTCATCGAATCAACCATTTGGAGCGTTTCGTAATCTTGTATCGAGTATTCCGGGGCCAGGATAGCCAGAGTGAGCACGGCCCGATCCGAGATGTCATTGCTTTTATTGGGGAAGAAGATGCGCTCGATACCTTTCACCGGCGCGAAAGCTTTCTGAATCTCGGCCCGAATCCGCTCCTCGATCTTGTCCTTGTGAATGCTGGCCCGGCGGTCGGCGTGCAGTTTGTTCAGGTTGGGGGTCGAGCGGAAGCGATAGCGGTTGCCGATGGGCACGATGTAATAAAACTCACTGGTGATGTCTTCTAGCACAGTCTCGACGTTGCCGATGTCGAGGACCGGTTCGGCGACCGCCAGCCGAATCTCCGGCAGGGTGGCCTCGGCCCGCGCCTGCCCTCCGTTCGACTCAAAGAAGATGGAGGTGGCCACCTTGCGGTGCAGGCGTGCTTTTTTGATGGTATCCAGCGCCTCATCATCCAACCGCGTGGCGTGCGAGTCCTGCTTGCCGCAGATATCGGTGGTGACAGCTCCCTCCAGCCGCGTTTCGCCCAGTTGCTCGAAGATGGCGGCCCGGAAGAGGGGATCCTCCAACGGTGCTGTGCCCAGGCCAATCAGCGGGTCTCGATGTGCCCCTTGATAGCCGGCCTGGTAGGTGCGCGAGACCCACAGGGCCAGCAAGCGCAGAATGCCGCGCGTCTGCTGGAAACGGGGCAGCGCCTGCCACTTGCGCTCGAAGACGGAGATGGCCAGGGGATGAAAGGGGTAGGTCGCCGCAAAGGCATCCCAGGCATGGTCGATGGGGAACCAACTGGGCAGTTGGTGACGGTGATCCAGCACCCAATCGGCGTAGGCCCCGACGGCCTTTTTACCTTCGTCTGGCAGCCCCGACCATTCAAAGAGGCGGCGGCGGATGATCTCGGCCGTCTCGGTCTCGGCCGACATCATCAAGGCTTTGCCCAGGCGGTCGAGCATTTTCTTGAAGCGCTGCTCGTCGGCTGCGTCGTCGGCGGTGTACTCCAGCTCCGAGGCCGGGATAGATACCACCAGAACCACGTTATCCTGGCCACGCGCCGTCTCGGACAGGGCCTGGATGAAGTTGTACAGGGCGTTGTGATAGCCCATTTTGCGATAGGTGCTGACGTAATTGATGATCTCGTCCATCAGGATCAGGCTGGGCCGATCTTTGGGCAGGAAGGCGCGGATGACATCCCCCTTGGGTTCTACGAATCCGCGGTCGTGCTCGGCTACTAGCGCATAGGCGGCTTCGCCCCCCAGTTGGAAGGCGATCTCGCCCCAGGGCGTCTTGCGCAGGGGAGTGCCGTCGGCGCCGCCGCGGCCGGTGACCGAGTCGAACTCGGTGCCCACGAAGACCGCCGTGGCCGTCTTGGGCACGCTCCCCACCCCGACCCTGGTCAGAATCTCGCGCACCCCGCGCCAGCCGTCTGCGGCCGGACCGTGCTCCCCCAGGTGATAGAGCAAGGTCAGGGCGTGGGTTTTACCGCCGCCGAACTGAGTGCTCAAATTAAAGACGGCTGAGGTTTCGGTCCTCTCCCCACACAGGCGGCGCAGGGTCTCGGCGGCCAGGTCGAGCAGGTTTTGAGTCAGGTAGGTCCGGTCAAAAAAACGGGCCGGCTTCTGGTAGTCCTCGGGGGCGCGGCCATCTCGAATCTGGTCGAGGTGAATGGCGAACTCGGCGGCGTCCAGCGGCCTGGCCTGCCGCAGGTCTTCGCGGGGCGTGACGACTTTGTACCAGGGTTGCAGCTTCATAGTATCCTCCCGATCACATCTGTCCGAAGGTACCGGTATTCGTCTCCAGCGCCCACCATTTGAAGAAGTCGTAGGGAAAGGTCTCGGCCTCACCGCGCAGGCCGACCACCACCAGGGTCCGGCCGGACAGATCCAAACGGCGGCTGATCCCCATAACAGCGACGACTTCTTGCTCCAGAAAGCGCACCAGGGTTTCTACCTCGGCCGGGGCACGCCGGTAGCAGAAAACGACGCGCAGGTCGGCCCACACGCACAGCACCTTCCACAGCGAGTAGGCAATGCGCCGGTCGTCCCGGCTGTTTTCCAGCTCCATGATGGCAGTCGGGAAACGCCAACTCCATCCTGGGTCCCCCGCGCGATGCTTCTTCTCTGCGTCGAAAGCCATCACGTCCAGGGCCAGGTACTCGTGGCGAGGGATCGGCAGCAAATCGAGTTGGTGTCCTTTGGCCGAGGCCGCCCAGCCCATACTCGCGCAGGCGTCGATCACCACCTCCGTCAAGGCAGCCGTCCACTTGCCAAGCTGCCCCTTGAGGGAGGCCTCCTTGAGCGCGGCCGCGTTAGTGTGGTGCTGCACGGTTTGGAAGAAGACGTTTCTCCACTGGTCAGCCAGACCCTGCATTCTTGGAGCCTCACACCGGTAGTATCAGGTTAATTCTGAGAGCATGTCATCCTGAGCGACCGAAGGGAGCGAAGGATCTCTTTCTTGCAAAACCTGAGTCTCCCTGTGCCAGGGTTGAGATTCTTCGCCTCCACTACGCTCCGGCTCAGAATGACATATCCGTCAAAACTTGCCTTACGCTGTAGTAGTCTCTAACATGCATTAAGGCCACTTCAAGTGCGCGTATAGAGCCATTTCCACATCAGCGGCTAACCACTTTCCGTTTTCTCTGAATGGGTTGCTTATCCCCCGTTGTTGAAGTATTTCAGCAATCTCCAGGCAGTCATCAGAGAAACGCTTGTAGCCACTGGCATTTAAAGCATAACCTAGTTGTCTCGAGATGAACTTGTCATCGAGAGCTGGACACACCTCAGGCCTCAAGAAGCGCAAGTGCTTTGAGCCAAACGACGGCCCAAGTTGCCGGATTTGCGTGATTTCACAGAATGCCGCTTGAATATTGGGCTCATCTGACCCCAAAGCGTTGATTGCATTGATGAACCGTTCTCGGATCTCTGATGGATCGTTTTGGTTGAAGACTCTCGAAGGGATTCCTTGACGATTGCCCCACTCGCACACCTGCCTGATGAATGCCTTCAACTCGTCTTCAGGGAAATTTGCAGCAACCAAGACTTTTGCCTGCTCTTCTATCCCTCTCGTGCGCGGTTCATTGTCAAGGTGGCGTTGTACAAGCCTGGGAAAATTGGAGGGCTGCAAGACGATGCCTGAAATAGTGATTTCATTGGCAGTTCTCATGGCTATACCCCTTTTCTTCACGTCTGGTGAAGAGAACGACGATGGTTAAGTGTGACTGCTATTCGTGCTATTAGAATCCTAGTCCTTTCTTTCTCGCCAACACGCCGTCCACCCAGCGCTTCTCGTCGGTGTTGGTCGGGTACAGGGCCGAGAGGGCCTGGGCCAGTCGCCAGAATCGCTCATCGCGGCCGGCGCCTTCCTCCACCAGGAAGCGCTTCAGCGCCTCGCCCCGCCCGGCGGCGAAGAGCAGCATACTCTGGTGCACGCGGTCGAGGGTGGTGTGTCCCAGGCCGGGCGCGCTCATCTCCCCCCAAGCACCGGCCTCGGCCTCGCTTTCTCCAAGCGTCTCCAGGAAACTCAACTGCCGTTCCGCCTGCCTGCGCCGGGTTGGGGCCTGGACGGCATCTGTGCCAAAGAGATACCGGGCGCGTTCCGAGACGGGCAGCAGCCGGGCACGATCTCCCTTGATTTCCACCAGGTGTTCCAGCTTCTCGAGGTGCGCCCCCAGACCCTGGGCGATCTTGCGGGCGGCGTCGTATTCCAGGGTGTAGCCGGCGCTGGCGATCTCTTTCCCGTTTTCCCCCTCCTGGCCGTCGCCGGTGCTCAGAGTCCACAGCCACATGGCCGTCAGGCGGGCGTCTTCCTCAAAGCCGGTGGCGTCGGCCCCCTCGAAGACCATGGTCAGCGCCTCCCTGGCCACCGCGGCCCAGACGTATTCCAGATATTCTGTCAGCGTCACCCCCTCGCCACTGGCCTTCTCCACCCGCGAGTAGCGGGAGTAGATCTCCAGGGCCGGGCCCAGGCAAGCAAAGATGGCATCCGCGCCGACGACGCCCTCTCTGGCCAGGCGGGGTAGCCACGTGTGAACACGCTGGGGGAGTTCCTGGAGAATATCGCGCCAGTCGCCAATTTCCTCCGCACGCGGAGACCCGTCTGGAGCCTCTCGGGGGCGACAGACAAGGTGAACGGAAGACGCGAGGCGCGCTTGGCCTTGAGCAGCTATCCTGGTCTGCATCTCTGTGTCGATAGGCCATGAGCCAGTAATCGTCCATCCCGCGTCCACAATGGCACGGAGAATTGCTTCCCAACTGGCTGTTGTTTTGCTTGCGAAAACAATAGTGCCAATACCGTCAGGCCGAAGCAAGCGACGGCTATCGGAAAAGGCTTTGGTCAATTCCCGTTCGTAGAAGTCAATGCCCTTTGTTGAATTGCTAAGTTTATGGGGGCGATCAACAACTATTTCTTTTTCTTTAGGTACGCTAGGGTCTTTGAATAGATCACTGTGAGTATCCCTCAAACTTCGGCGTAACCAGACGTAAAAGAAATCGGATAGATGTGCATATGGAACAGCATCGTAGTAAGGAGGATCAGTGATAACTGCATTAGCTGCGTCATCGGGAAGAGGATGAACAGTAGCTGAGGCAAGTTCGACATGGCCGATAGACCAGTCTGAGCCAAGTTCATCCAAAATGTATCTCATACGATCAACTTGAACTTTCCAGGCCCCACTGGATTCCCCCGTGACTACCCCTTCTGCAAAATCCCAGACAATGCCGATGGCCTGTCTGCTAAACAGATGCCGTGGACACTCGGCAATTGGCTCCCACGGACACAATGCATTCCCAAGATCAGCCTGCTTGTCAATTGCTAGTGCCAAACAAGCCTGTATTGCTTTTGCAAGATCACTCTCATATTCGGCAGCTAGCTTTTCATCTAAGTTCTTTACTAGTTTAGCTAACACGGCTAGAGCAAGCGCTTGGCGGGAAATGAAAAGATCTCCCCAAGTTACCATCCCGTAGATTGGAACACTGATCCTTCGAAGTTCGTTCAGTGAAATCTGTTCATCTGGCACTAAGCTTATTCCGCGTGAAGATTCGATATCTCTATACTTAAGCTCCTCAGTTGCTTTGCTCAATGCTTCCAGATCACGGGTATGGGGCAATCGATAAAAACGTCCCCTCTGGTTTGGGCGCGTGGTTGCTACAGCATACAACCGGGCGTCGGCAGTTCCACCTTTACGCTTTTTTAATTGACGTCGCACCGACTCCACAGGTGTAGTATATCCCGTCACTGGGCAAGTAGCGGCGCCCCGAGCGACTGTGCCATCCTCAACCTCTTTGGCGCTTTGGGGCTCGAAAATTTCCAATAACGGGCGACGCACGATGCGGGCCACGCCATCGGCGTAAGTCACGGTTACTGTCTCGGTCTGAACGTGACCCTGGTCGTTGCGTACCCAGCGTAGGGCCACATAGCGCCCTTTCTTCTTCGCCAACCACATAGAGCGTATCAATGGCACCTCGAGCGGAATGCCGGTGCCATCATCTGGTGCTTCAGAGATAATCGTGCGTGCCCAGAGGTAGGCTATGGGTGTCGCTCCGTCGGGGTCCTTAGGATAAAACTCTGCTAATTCTCGATCTGCCTGCCGCTTGACCCATCCACCCCACTTACGCACCTCTTTGGCCAGTCGCTTCCCGTACTTCGGAACATACTCCAGCACCACCTTATTGAGCAGTACCGCCACGGGGTTCAGGTCGCTGGCAAAAGCGTCGGCCCCTGCCCGCAGCGCCTCTAAGGGAATGGCCCCTCCGCCAGCGAAGGGGTCTACCACCAGCGGCCGGGTGCCAGGGATACCAGCCAAGGCTTCGTGGGCGGCCTGAGTGAGGGCGCGGCTAGCCTCCAGGAAGGCGGGCACTCTGGAAGCATCCCAGTTGGCAAAGTCGGCGATAAAATCGAGTAAGGCATAGCGCATGTCGGGCCAGCAGGCAAGGTCATCGGGGCGCAGGCTGGCCGCATTAGTACGCTGCCAGCGGGACCAATGGGGAGCCACCAACTCAGCCAAGTCACGATCAGCCTGCACCTGCTCGGCAAAGTGAACCAGGATTTGGGCAGCCGCGTCGCGGAAGGCTTGGGGGCAGTTCTCGTCAGCCGGGTCGGGCCACAAGGCGGCACAAATCACTGCCCGGCAGGCGGCCAGCGGCCGCCGTGCCCACCAGATGTGCAGAGTGGAGATATGCCCGTGGCGGATGGATTTCTCCCGCTGCGCGTGGGCGGATATTTCCTTGATGGGAAGGTCGACTTCAATGAGGCGTTTGGCGTATTGAATCATTTGCGTGAGGCCTCCTTTAAGAGGTCAGTTAGAGTCGACGCATCTGCCTCAGAAATACCTCGTGCGTAAGCCCGAGCCACTTCCCCAGTGAGTGCAGACCTTTCCTGACTTACACGATCAGCCAGTCGCGTCAGCCATTCATGGTGATCTACATCGGCCAGGGTTGCAGCAAAGTCGTCAAGGTTGATACCATAAGTCTCTTGCATGTACCCCTTAACGCTGTCACTTGAGAAAAGCTCATTTTCAGGCACTGCGTTACCAGGCAATTTGAAAATGTTCTTCTTTGGATCATCACCTTGGTCGGCATCTCGTACCGCCGCTACGGAAAGTCCTGTGTCTTCCAAACTTCGAACAGTTTTTCCAATAGCATCCGCATTTCCGCCCACGTGGATCCCTATCGATCTGAGAAAGTCTGGATCAACCCGGCGAATTATTTCGGATAGTATTGCCTTTGCACATTCGTCTTCGACAAGAATATACAACGCTTTGTCCTGTCCTTCCGTCATAAGGCTCTTGGCTTGGAGCGCTGTTAGCCCCGGAACTGTATCAATACCGGCCTCAGTTCTCTTCAGATAAACTATTGACGCTGATGGAAGTGCCTTCAACATGAATTCACTGTGAGTTGTAAGCAAGATTTGGTGGCGCTTTCTCATGGCAGCATCAACGAGATATTGACCGAATTCATATTGTGCACTCAAGTGAAGAGAGGTTTCTGGTTCTTCGACAAGGACTAGACTTCTCTCGGGGAGAGTTTCTAACATACTGATAAGATATTGGCTGCGTCCTTCACCGTACCCCATATGCGCTTCAGAGTATGTGATACCTGATCGCTCAACTGAAACGACCTCGGCTGTCCGCTGTGAATAGGCAACCATATTAGATAAGACGCTGTCATAGTTGTGCCCTAGAATCCTGCAAGTCCAATTCCTAATATGATCGGCGACGACATTGGACTGTAAGACAGTTAAACTTCTTGCATTTCGAACAATAAAGTCACGCTGCTCTATTCTGGGCAAATACAATCCGATGCCTGCAAATAGCACTTGTCGCTGGGGGCGCCCTGCGTAACCCGCCCAGCGCTTAGTTTCGGCGTTCCTTGAAATCGTCACCGTCTTAAGAGCATGATCTACTTGCCAATACTTGTACTCAACCCTCGCTTCATCAGTGAATGGAGCAGGATCTAGAGTCCCGACAACCAGGAAGTCTTTGATGTAATAAGGTTTCACCTGATCACGATCAGGGCCCTTATACGCGGCGGCGGCCAATTGTAGGAGCGTTGATTTTCCCGTACCGTTAAGGCCACATAAAGCTGTAATTGGACTCGCGATCTCCACAACAGTATTGATATGACAGCGAAAGCCTCGAACGTGAATTCGCATCAGCATGTCGCCAAAGTTGGCGTGACGATTGTCTTCCCTAAACATTGACTGAAGGGCATTTCGCGAGTCGCTCATCTCGATACCTCCAGAATCTTCTTCGCCGCCACGTGATAGTGTTCAATTCTGACGATCGGTTTCCAGCCCAGGCGGACGGGATTCTGAATCGGGTGGATCTCAGGCTGGGCAGCACAATTAAAGACCACGTAGAGCCAGTAGTCATCCTTGAGCCGCTCGGCCGTCTTGTACTCGTTGGCACTCAGGGCCACCTCGCCCACCCCGGCCCGGCCCTTGACCTCGATCAAGCGCACCTCGACCGCCGTCTGCGGGTCCTCGGGGTGCGGCTTGCGGGAGATGAGGTCAAAGCCCCGGTTCTCTGCCTCCACACTCTGCGCCCGCCAGCCGCGCGCCGCTTCGTAGGCGATGACCGCTTCCACGGCGACCCGCTCGATCTCCTCGTCGCGCACCATAGGGGCGATGCCCGGCGCCGTGCGTTCGGGGTGGGGCAGGACCCAGGCCCGGCCGTGATGGCGGATGTCGGCGACGGTGCACTGGCTTTCCTTCGCTAACTCCTCCCGGCGGCGCTCCAGGCGACCGTTCAGTTCGTCCAGGCGGTCTTCGGTCAGCTTGATATTGGCTGCCAGCAGGGGGTTGGGATCGCCGCGCGCCTGGCTCTCCAGCAGCTCGGCCATGCGCAAGTTTTGGCGGTGGATCAGCTCGTTGAGGCTGATTTCGGTGTGATGGGCGATGGTCTCGATCTCCCTGACCCGCCGGGCGCGGGTACCCTCCAGCAGCGGGTTCAGGGCACATTCGATCAGGAACTGCTCGGCTTCATCCCGGCCGGGCAAGTCAGCGTCCAGGGCGCCCGCCTCCCCTAAGAGGGCGCTCGCCTCCCGGCCGGGCGGCGCGGGCGTCACATCCAAAAAGAGGGTCGGCTGGCGGATGGACATGGCGCCGTCCAGCCCGGTCTCGACCACGAACAGGCGCTGCTCCAGAGTATGTCCCAGGCCATCGCGGACCGCCGCCGAGAAGACGTCCAGGCGTACCGGCCCTCCCCGGTGCAGATCGTAGAAGAGGGCGCCACGCTGCAGGTCATCCTGAATTCGCTCCCAAACGTCTTCCCGGACCGCCTCGAACAAGGGGTGGCCGGGCGTGACCCACTCCAGGGTGGGGTCGTCACTCAGCAACCCCTTGTCAAAGACGACGTGTTTGTACTCGTGCCCCAACTTGCCAAAGCGCGGCTCCAGCCGCTCGCCGATGGGCCACAGGGTGCGGGGGATGCGTCCCACCCGGTAGACCTGCCCCTCTTTTCGCAGCGGCTTGGGGTGAATCCCGGCCAGGGGCGCCGCCTGCAAGAAGAAGTCCTCGACCACCTCGGGCACCAGGCGACGCTCCTTGGCCTCCTCGGATTTGCCGATCAGCGCCGCGAGATTGAGCTCGCGCCTGGCCAGGCCCTCCAGGGTGGAATGGGTGATGCGCCGGAAGCGCTCCGTATCCACGTCCTCAACGATGCGGGACTTGATCACCTCCTCGGTCAGGTTGCGGGCATACATATCGCGCAGCATGCGCTCCAACTGGTTGGCCGGGAAGACGTCGCCCAGCACGTTAAAGACCTTGCCCGTCCGCCCCGGGTCCAGGTCGCGCTCGATGTGCTCAATGCGCTCGAAGAGCTTCTGTAAGACCCGGCCCTCGCGGGTGTTGGTGGCCACGAAGTTGAAGATCAGGCAGTCCTTTTCCTGGCCGTAGCGGTGGATGCGACCCATGCGCTGCTCCAGACGCACCGGGTTCCAGGGGATATCGTAGTTGATCATCAGCCAGCAGAATTGCAGGTTGATGCCCTCGCCGGCCGCCTCGGTGGCCACCAGCACCTGATGTTCCTCACGGAAGGTTCGCTCGGCGTAGATGCGCGAGCCGGGCGTGTCCCGGTCCCCGATCTTCATCCCGCCGTGGATCTGGGTCACCGTCAGGCCCCACTCGCCCAGCTTGCCCACCAGGTAGTCCAGCGTTTCCTTATGCTCGGTGAAGACCAGCAGCTTCATGGTGGAATCGTCGAAGACGCCCTGCTCGGTGATGACGTCTTTCAGCTTGCTCAGCTTGGACTCCACCTCGCGCTGCTCCAGGAGCCGGGCCTGCCCGATGAGCCGACCAAGCTGGATAATCTCCTCGCGCAGGGCAACCGGGTCAACCGAAGCCACCACGCCTTCCAGGTTGTCCAAAATCGCTTGTTGTTCCTCTTCGGTCAGCTCGTCAAAATCCTCGGGGACGCGTTTGAGAATCTGCTCCTGCCGGTAACCCTCGGGGTCGGCCAGGATCTTCTCCCGTTTCTCCTTCATGCGCTCCAGGCTGCGCCGCGCGGCGTAGATACTGGAGGCAAAACGCCGTTGCAGCATAGCCATGTTGAAGCCCAGCGCCCGGCCGCGGGCCGAGTCATCGGCGGCGGCTTTGATGGATTGCTCCTCGACGTAGCGGGTCAGGGCATCGTAGAAATCCCATTCGTCTGCGTCGATCTGAAACTCGATGGTTTTCACCTGGCGCTGGGTGAAAAGCGCCTTGGACTGGCCTGTCTTCGGGTCAGGGAAGGTGACCAGCGCTTCCTTGACCCGGCGCAAGTAAAAGGGCGCTACCTGGCACCGCATAGCCTCTTCCAGGCTCTTCACATCGCCGTAGACGTCCCGATCCAGCAGGCTCAAAAAGAGGCAGAAGTTTTGGGGATCTCCTTTATGAGGCGTGGCGGTGGCCAGCAGATAATGGTCGGTCATCTCCGACAGGGATTCACCCAGTTGGTAGGCCAACGTCTTTTTGTCGGCGCTGTAGGCACTCATCTTATGTGCCTCATCCACGACGATCAGGTCCCAGCGGCTGCGCAGTAGGCTTTCCCTGGCATCCTCGACCCGTGAAACCCAAGAGATAGAGGTGACCACCTGATGTTTCTCCTGCCAGGGGTTGGTGCCGTAGCTGGCGCGCAGCACATCGCCGCGAACGACCTCGAAGGGCTCGCGGAACTTATCCATCATCTCCCGCTGCCACTGGAAGGTCAGGTTGGCCGGGGCGACGATCAATATGCGCTGGATCAGCCCCCGGATTTTGAGCTCCTTGATCAGCAAGCCAGCCATAATCGTCTTGCCGGCGCCGGGGTCGTCGGCCAACAGGAAACGGATACGCGGCAGCTTCATGAAATGGTCGTAGACGGCTTCCAACTGGTGAGGTAGGGGGTCGATGCGGGCAATGGACAGGCTGAAGAAGGGATCGTACTCATAGGCCAGCTTCAGACGCATGGCCTCGATGCCCAGCCGGAAGCGGGCTGCATCCCCGTCGAAGGGTTCCTCTCCCGCCACTGGCGTCACCTCCAGACCGGCCAGTTGCTGAGGGGACAGGATGGCTTCGTGCACCTGGTTGGTGCGCAATCCCTTACCGATGAGCTTAACGGACTGACCCATCGGGATCGTGGTGATCACCTGAACCGGTTCGGGAAAAATGGAGCCCCGGATCATGACATTCGGTTGGAGTTTGACGATGTGATCTGTTACGTCGGTCAGATTCGCCTCTCAATCTCCGCCACGTATTGCCCCTGCGCAGAATAAGCCCATGAGCAGTGACATGGCAGACGAAGCGAAAAACGTTGTTGTGATGATGATCGTCATTGGCCATCCCAGCCCACGGGATAAAAGAAAGGATTTCTAGGATTGAGTCTAGAATACCATAATTTCATGCACGGT
>CAZQDO010000132.1:0-9619 GCA_964592085.1 uncultured Anaerolineae bacterium
ACGAGGTATCGCCAGAGACGCTGCTTCCCGACAGGTAGCCCAGATAAATCGGCACCAGTGGTAAAACGCAAGGCGAAAGAAAGGACAACAAGCCAGCCACGAAGACCAGGGGGATGCTAATCGAATTCATTACTCCAGAATCTCCTCCAGTGCGGCCCTGAGCCCGGCCTCGGTAATGGGCCCCATCCACCACTCCACAAGGCGCCCATCTCTGGCAATCAAGAAGGTTTCGGGCACGCCGGTGATGCGATAAGCCCCCGAGATCTTGTTGTAGGGATCTGGGCCGTTGGGATAAGTTAAGCCGAACTCCTCGATAAAGGCCATCGCTTTGGACTCAACGTCTTTGTAGTCCACACCGACAAAGACGACACCCCTGCCTTTGTACTCTCGCCAAACCCTCTCCAGGGCAGGCGCTTCATCACGACAGGGTGAGCACCAACTTGCCCAGAAGTTTACCACCACCACTGAGCCGCGCCGGTCTGCCAGGGATAGCTCTCCGCCATCGAAGAGGGCCAAGGTGAAATCGGGGGCCGGAGCACCAAGGGGAGACCCCGACTGAGTCCGCAGCCCATAGCCCACGACCATCACAAAGCCGATAACCACGGCGGCGACAATCCACCCCGATTTTCCTGTTTGCTTGGACTTCGATATAGCATCGTTCATAAACACCTCGTCTCGTTTTAGCACTAGAGCAAAGTAGTAAAGAGCCAGCCGGCCAGGACGAGGAACAAAAGCGCGGTGCCCAACTTAATCGTCGCCGTGCGGCGGTTGATGAACATCCCCAGTTGCTCTGAGGTGGTACCGAAGTAAGCCAGCGCAAAGACCACCACCAGGGGCAGAAT
Organism: uncultured Anaerolineae bacterium; assembly: GCA_964592085.1. Taxonomy (GTDB): domain Bacteria; phylum Chloroflexota; class Anaerolineae; order VGOG01; family VGOG01; genus CAZQDO01. Next base: position 843 of record CAZQDO010000132.1, read on the forward strand.
GAAAGCCAGATTGTAGAGCAGCAGGTAGAAGACCGCCTTCCCCTGCATCTCTGGCACCCCCATGACGAAGATGATGGTCGGCAAGTAGACCTGGCCGGTGCAGGCCAACTCGATGATAGACACGACAAAGCCTGTCGTGAAGGCAAATGGCACAAAAGCTCGCGCCTGGGCCCCCTCTCGGATAATGCGATTGATTCGTCTACGTAGCATCAGCGGGATGCGCAGGGTCATCGCCTGGGGATCACCCCGCCGCGCTTTGCGGTAGTCCAAAAAGCTGAAGACCGCCAAGGCCAGACAGAAGAGGGCCATCGCCCCATACACCCAGCGGCCCAGCGTGGTCAGGAATGGCAACTCCTCCAGCACTCTCAGCATCCCCAGCCCTACCAACAGATAGGTAAGGAACACGCCCAGAGCGAACGCCCCTCCCACAGCCAGGATCTCTCGTCCCTTCCTGCCCAGCAAAGCCAGGTAGGAGATGAAAAAAACGATGGTGGCAAAAGCGCAGGGATTGAGCCCGTCCAACAAGCCCGCTCCCACAACCGTCAGCGAGCCAAAGGAGCGGAACCGTTCGACAATCGTCTTTCCAGATTGCTCAGGATCGAAATCCGTCCAGGTCGCCTCAGCGCCGCCACTGACGTACTTGTCCAGCACGGTCTGTAGATTCTCCACCGTGACCTCGTCCCTACCCACCAGGTAGTCTTCCCCCACAAACACCATCGGCGTGCTCAGGCGTTTCTCCTCTGGCACGCCATAGCGCTGGCCCAACCACTCACTCAGCGCTTTGGACTCCTTCTCCTCAATGGGAAACTCGGTGATCGTCAACTGAGGGTAGAGACCCTGGATGGTTTCCAGATAGCCATTGACCTGGGCGCACACCGGGCATCCGGCCTTGGAGAAATAGGCCATGTGGATGGCTGGAGCAGCCGGCGTGGAGAGTGCAGTTGTCACATTCTGGAAAATCACCAGCACGAGCACGGCCATCAGGATGCCTATGGTTGATGTTCTCCGCAGCAGCTCAGACCTCACAGATTCTCCTCCGGTAACCAGCTGAGGAATTACAGCCTCAGGTCTCCCATGCCACCACAGCCACCTTCCACAAATGGCAGCTCGCACTTACCAACATAGCAGGGATTCTCGTGGGATAGGCCATAGGTAGCTGGGTCAACTCCCCTGCTTTTGAGCTCCTGGATGACATAGTAGTTGCTGTGAATGAAGCGCAGCCACTCCAGCGCCGATTCTCTTACCTGATCGGCATTGTGGCCCTTCTCCACGATGAGGTAGCTCGACAGTCCCCATACGGACTTGGCCAGGTTGCAGGGGCAGCAACAGGTAGCCATAGAGTTATCGTCACAACACGGTGCCTTGAGGGGAAGCAGAGCCTCTTGCATGATGCTCTTTTGCTCAGGTGTCAGCCTCACTGCATTGTAGTAGTCTATGAATTGTTGCGTGTTGTTGAGGGATAGGGGAACGCCATACGATGTTTGAGCGCCCTCCTGGGGTATGATCTCGGCAGCTACGTCCTCTGGTGTTATCGTGCCGGCCTGCTGAGGTTGGCTGCAACCCCCACCAATGAGGAGAGCGAGCGCCAATAGTATGGCCACATACAGGCCCTTCTTCAGTTTCTTGCTTGACATGACAAATGTCTCCTTTGCTTTTCTATATTCGCAACCTGATCAGTTCATCCTCATGCGATGGCGAGACCAGGATCGCCTCATTCAAAACGGCGTAGTCCGTCCCGTAGTATACCTTGATCCCGTCGTCCTCCGCTGCGACGTCACGTGATGAAGCGGCCGCATCGCTATATCGAGCCGTGATAGCAGCAGCAAGGTGCATCTCTGCCTTGCCGACTTCACCCCGCAGCAGCGTGGTCGGGCTGCCACAGCCCTTGACCTCAAACAGGACATCGTCCTTTCGGGCCAGGATCTGAAGGCGGCGATTCTCCTCTTCGTTCCGCCCCACCACCGCCTTGGCCCCAGGCAAGAGTCGGAAGTGGCGGCCCGCCTTCAGCAGGTTGACGTCGTTGAGATCAAAGTCTGGGCGAAAACGCACCAGATCCCGCATCCGTCGGGCGAAGCCAGGGTCGGTAAGTAGACAACCCCCCGCCGCACAGGGATAGTCGGTGATACCACGCTCCTCGGCCAAAGCCATCTGCGGTTTGCGCGAGCGCCCCTGGATGTCCAAGAGCCTCTCGCGGTCTACCAGGCCCTCTTTCTCTGGAATGGTGGGCTCAAGCAATCGGGCCGACAGAGGGCGCAGTAGCCGACCGTCCAGGCCCGATTCGCGATCAATGATACGCATGGCCTGGCGATGTTGGGACATAGGCCGTTGCCCCAGCACCTCGCCGGTGAAAACAAAAGCGGCGCCGATTTCCTCCATGCGCTCCCTGGCTCGGGAGAACATCAGAATGCGGCAGTCCAGGCAAGGGTTCATGCCACTGCCGTAGCCGTACCTGGGATCCTTTATCACCGGGAAGAACTCCTCGGTGATGGCGATGGTTTTCCACGGTATGCCGAATTCCTCGGCGACGTGTCTGGCCTCGCACCTTCCCCTGCGATTACAGGTGCAGAAAGGGGTGACAAAGTTCAGGGCCTCCACTGCGATTCCCTGATCCAGGATCAGTCTCACCGCCAGAGTCGAGTCCAGCCCGCCAGAAAGTAGAGCAATTGCTTTGGGGTTCATGATTTCGTAGAGAAAGGTTACGGTTAGTTACTACCGGATTCTACTTCGTAGCCAGCCTGTTCCCAGGCGGCCAGCCCCCCCACCAGAGCGGCTACGTTGGTTACTCCATTCGTCGTTGCGATGAGCGCCGCACCGGCGCTATCCTCCTCAGCCGGTCAAGTGCAGTAGAAGACGGCCAGCTTGTCGGTAGGAAGTTCGGCCAAACGAGCGGCCACTTCGTCCTGGGGCAAAGAGATAGCCCCGGCGATGTGCTTGTGAGCATAGGCCGATTGCTGCCGGACATCAAAGACCACAGCCTGGCCGGCGTCCAGTTTGGCTCTGAGTTCCTGGACGGTGATGCGCGGCATGTCAGCCGAATTGATAAAGGCACCCGCAGCAGGCGTCGCACTGGCCAAGGGCCCCACGACAGGCGTCACACTGGCCAAGGACGTCGGTGTGGGCACCGGGGCCACAGCACTCTCACCGTCCACTGGGTAGCCGGCCTGCTCCCAGGCAGCCAGGCCACCCAGTAGGGCAGCCACGTTGGTTACTCCGTTCTGAGCCGCGATGAGCGCCGCACCGGCGCTCTCTTCCTCGGCCGGTCAGGTGCAGTAGAAGACGGCCAGCTTGTCGGTGGGCAGTTCGTCCAGGCGGGCTGCCACTTCGTCCTTAGGCAGGGAGATGGCTCCGGCGATGTGCTGCCGGGCGTAGGGCTCTTGCAGCCGGGCATCGAAGACCGCGGCCTGACCAGCGTCCAGTTTGGCCTTGAGTTCCTGGGGGGTAATGCGCGGCACGTCGTCCGAGTTGGCGATGGTTGCCTCAGCCACCGCTGAGCCCTTGCCACCTTGTCGAGTGAGGAGCCAGACTCCGCCAACACCGATGAGAATAGCCGCCAGGACCAGCACAGTAATGGGAAGCCATCTTCTCCAGTCCTTTTGGCGAGCCTGTCGTGAACGGCTTGACCGTAAGCGGAGCGGCGTTTGCCGAGGTTTTGTTGGGCGAGAGCGTGCCTTCTTTCCACTTCCTCTTGATTTTCGTTTTTTTCGGGCCATTCGTTACCCTCCTCTACGGGATTTGGTCCAGGTGCCTTTCACCAAGGTCTCATCAGTGTCCACTTAAGGCTCAAAGGCTCGTCGCCGGGCCGCGCCGGAGAAATGAACCGCTTTCATCCTCTACTCCAACCCAGACTCAGTAGATGGAAATTCTGAAGCAGCGCGGGCTCCCACGCCCGCGAATCGGCGGCGTGGGAGCCGCCTCTGCTACAGTTTTCCATCTACTGAGGCTCCTTCTCGGTCATTACCTGTCCGATTGGCGAAGCGCTCCCAACTCCAGGGCTCGTCCAAGATGGTCACTTCGACGGTCCTTACTCCATCCACACTCTCGGTCTTGCGCAGAACCTGCCCAACGAGATAACCAACCAGTGGGCAGGCAGGCGTGGTAAGAACCATACGCACGTCCACTGCTCCGTCGTTGACCACGATCTCTTTGATCAGCCCCAGATCAACGACGTTGATCCCCACCTCTGGATCAATTACCTCCTTGAGGGCCTCGCGAATTCGTTCTTCCATTTTCTCTCCTGGTGTCAATGATACCACTCTAGCCTCTTCCGCGGGCAGGGTTAAAAGGATAGCCTTCGGCAGGGCCATCTCTAGCTCCCGCACTCTTTCCTCGAGTTTGTTCTGCCTGTTCAAAACCTCGCTGATGGCCTTCAGCACTGGGTCAGGCAGCCTGCCATGTTCCAGGTCTGCCTCTGGACCTGCTGGCCTTTTAGGTCCAGCGATTCTTGCGGGCACCCCTACCACTGTTGCGCCAGGAGGAACCGGCTTGATCACCACGGAGCCGCCGCCGATCTTGGCGCTGTCTCCCACGGTGATGGGACCAAGTATCGTTGCTCCCGTGCCAATGACCACGCTGTTGCCGATGGTGGGATGGCGTTTCTTCTTCTCCAGGGTCGTGCCACCCAGGACCACTCCCGCGTACATCAGGACGTCGTTCCCGATCTCGGTAGTCTCACCGATGACCACGCCCATGCCGTGATCAATGAAGAACCTTCGACCTATCTGTACCCCTGGATGGATCTCGATTCCAGTGAGAAGCCGATTAATGTGGGAGAGGAGGCGAGCCAGAAAAAGGAGCTTGTGTTGCCACAAGGAGTGAGCTATCCGATGCAGCCAGAGAGCATGTAGGCCTGGATAGCAGAAGATCACTTCCCAAACAGTCTTGGCTGCTGGATCCTTATTAAAGACAGTTTGAATATCCTCTCTCACCCGCTCGAACACCCTTCCTTCCTCCCTCGCTATCTATCCAGTTTCAAAAAGGGAGGTGCTCAAATATCTTTCCCCCGTGTCTGGCAGGATGACCACGATGAGCTTTCCCTTGTTCTCAGGCCCGGCCGCCACTTGCAAGGCGGCAAAGGCAGCGGCACCAGAAGAGATGCCGCAAAGCACCCCTTCCTCTCTCGCCAGCCGGCGGGCCATCTCGGCCGCATCCTCGTTGGCGACCTGGATGATCTCGTCCACCAGATCCAACCGCAGGACATTGGGGATAAAGCCGGCGCCGATCCCCTGAATCTTGTGAGGACCGGACTGACCACCGGAGAGGACGGGCGAGGCCGTTGGCTCCACCGCGATGGCTTTGAAGTCAGGCTTAAGAGACTTGATGGTCTCAGCGATGCCAGTGATGGTGCCGCCGGTGCCCACGCCAGCGACCACGATGTCCACCCGACCGTCGGTATCCTCCCAAATCTCCCTGGCCGTGGTCTCGCGGTGGATGGCCGGGTTAGCCGGGTTCTTGAACTGCTGGGGAATGAAGTATCTTGGATCCTGAGCTGCCAGTTCCTCAGCCCTTTTCACGGCTCCTGGCATCCCCTCGGCTCCGGGAGTCAGAATCAACTCCGCTCCCAGCGCTTTCAGCAGACTCCTGCGCTCCGCACTCATGGTATCGGGCATAGTCAGAACCAGCCTGTAGCCCCGGGCCGCACAGACGAAGGCTAGGGCAATGCCGGTGTTGCCACTGGTGGGCTCCAGGATGATGGTGTCTTCCTTGATGAGCCCATGGCGCTCTGCTGCGTCCATCATGCTCACTCCAATCCTGTCTTTCACGCTGGACAGGGGGTTGAAAGACTCCAGCTTAGCCAACACGGTGGCCTCCAATCCTGCCGTGACCCTGTTCAGTTTCACTAAGGGTGTGTTGCCAACAGTTTTGGTGATATCTTCGTAGATCCTTGTCATTGTGATTGTCCTTTCGAGATGGTATGGTTTGTCATGGGTCGAATCGAAGTCTAGTCGTTCGCTTTTGCAAACTCACGAGCTTGGTCGCACAGATCCTGTAGAGTGATGGAGTCCAGGACTTCTTCTATTGTCTCCGAGAGCCTCTTCCAAAGCAAGTAGGTTACACAGCCATCCATCCTATGGCAGGCTCCCTCTGAGTTGGGACCAACACATTGCACCAGAACAATCGGCCCCTCAACAGCCCTGATGATGTCTCCAGCCCTTATCTTATCCGCATCCTGAGCCAGGGCATAACCACCTCCCGGTCCTTTGACACTCTCGATGAATCCCTTCTTTCTCAACTCTACGAACAATTGTGCAATATAATGCGGGGAAATCTCCTGCCTCTCGGCGATGTCCTTCCTGAGAACCGGACCCCGCTCCATGTGCAGGCCCAGGTCAATCATTGCTCTTAAGGCATACCGCCCCTTGGTCGAAATCTGCATTTGAATTCTCCCTGTCGAACAATTCATGGCGGATTATAGCATAGTTGATTAACCTTGTCAACTATTCAGCCGTCACGATCAGGAGGATACCACGAAAACCACGGACAGCACATGGAAGAAGCCACCTGTGCAGTTGACGTAGGTGGCTTCTGTGCCATCTCTCCGATGAAGAGCGCCCTATCTGTTCTCGCTTGATTCGCCCACCAGCACCCCGCCGGGGGGTAGGTCACAGTCCGGCACGATGATCACCGCCCCGGCTCCGCTGGCTTCCTCGGGTTCCTACTCGTCTATCCCCGCTCTAGCCTCGCCTGCCTCTCAACCTCTCCCTGGCCTCCCGGCAGTAGGAGCACTCGCTGCCACGGTACTCTCGCCCACACGTTCTGCAGACCTTCGCCGGCGACTCTTGCCCTTCGCCGATCACGGCAGCGACTAGAATCAGATCACGGCCCTCATATCGGGCCAGCCAGTCACGGAGATGCACGTTCCCCACGGCCCATCCTCTTTCTCCATTGAGGCGCTGGAGGGAGCCACGCAGTACGCTGGCTCCCATCTCGTGGGCCTTAATAGCTAGCTCCTGGACATCGGATTTCGGAATCGTCATGTCACGGATCTCCTTCCTGTGTTCATCAAACCGACGCGCTGTGATTATAACTGCTTTCACCTGAATTGGCAAACTTGCAAGGGAGTGATATAATTGTGGGAAACGCGAAGACGTGATGTCCATCACGCAAACGCAGCACGCATCCGGTGTCACTATCCGTAGCAACAAGAGGAGAGGAAATGAAAAGAAGATTCCCGTTGTTTGTGTTGGCGTTGGTTTTGTTGGCAGTAGTATCGCCCCTCGTTCTGGCTCAAGAGGGGATCACTGTCACCGCTGATACTTACGAATACACCTTCTCCGAGCAAATCGTGTTTCGCCTGACGACCGAGAGCAATAGCGAGATCAGCGACATCGTTCTGATCTACCGGATTGGCGATGGGTCTGTCACCAACTCGGCCCATCCGGAATTCAGCCCCGCCAAACGGGTGGAAGCCGAACACATCTGGAGATTGCAGCGGGGAGAAATCCCCCCTGGCTCCGACATCGAGTACTCATGGCGGATTGAGGACGCGGCTGGCCACACCCTGGAGACCGAGTTGGTCACTTTCACCTACATGGATGATCGCTTCACCTGGGAGAGCCTGACCGAGGGGAAGGTTATTCTGTACTGGTACGACGCTGACCAGACCTTTGGGCAAGAACTTCTGAACGGTGCGGTGGAATCCCTGACCCGCCTGGAAGAGAACGTGGGTGTGGAGTTGGAAAAGCCAATCAAGATCATCGTCTACCAGAGCAAGGCCGACATGCAAGAGGCTCTCATCTCGCAGGGCACGGTCTTCGAGGAACAGATCATCACCCTGGGCACTGTGGTAGCCCCAGACATCGTGCTCCTGCACGGCACCCATCAGGAGGTGGACGTTACCATTGCTCACGAGCTGACCCACGTGGTCGTCGGCCTAGTCACTGAGAACCCCTACGCCGACATACCCGCCTGGCTCAACGAAGGGCTGGCCATGTACAACGAGGGGGAGTTGCGAAGTGGCAACGCTCAAGCCCTGAAAAAGGCTATCCGAGAGAACAGTCTCATTTCCGTCCGCTCCTTAACGTCAATGACCGGCAATCCCGATGAGGTCAATCTTTTCTACGGAGAGGTCTACAGTTTGGTAGAGTTCTTGCTCAAAACCTACGACAAGGAGAAGATGAGCGAGCTGCTGCGGGTCTTCAAAGAGGGTTCCCTGGCCGACGACGCCCTGATGGAGGTTTACGGCTTCGACCAGGACGAGCTGGACGCTCAATGGCGCGAGAGCATTGGCGCGCCGCCACGGGGGGATGCGGCAGAGGAGACAGAGGGCGCAGAGGAGCCAGAAGCAGAGAAGCCGTCGGGGGGTATCTGTTGGGGTGCGCTGCCGGGGCTGGTTTTGGGGGCACTGCCTTTCTTGCTCAAGTCTCGGGGGGACTCAGGAGAACTCGGAGGGACTCGGAGGATTCTATAAGAGAGCTGAGAGGATATTCATGGAGAGAGAACAAAAAGAAGAAATCTATCAACAGGTGACGAGGGCCATCAAGGCGACCTTAGAGGGAGAGACGGACCTGATCGCCTCCATGGCCACCATCGCCTGTCTTTTGCACCACAGCTTCGACTACTTCTTTTGGACGGGGTTCTATCGCGTGGTCGCGCCGGGGGAATTGCGCATCGGGCCATATCAAGGCACGCTAGGCTGCTTGCACATCAGCTTCGACCGAGGAGTATGCGGGGCTGCGGCTCGCAAGGAAGAGACCATCGTTGTGCCCGACGTCCACCAATTCCCAGGCCACATCGCCTGCGACCCCACCTCCAAGTCGGAGATCGTGGTGCCGGTGTTC
>CAZQDO010000132.1:9719-13076 GCA_964592085.1 uncultured Anaerolineae bacterium
TTCTCCTTGATGATTCGAAAGTGGTCCAGGTCTCTAGCCACCACGGTTTGGGGAAAGATGGCTCTGGCTTCGGCCAGGACTGCCTCCTCAGGATAGCGGCGAGAGATGTGGGTCAGGTATAACTGCCTGACTCTCGCCTGAGAGGCCAGAGTTGCCGCCTGGGCAGCCGTAAGGTGGCCGTATTCTCTGGCCAACTCATCTTCTTCTGACAGATAGGTCGCCTCAATGACCAGGGCATCAGCATGACTGGCCACTTCCAGCAGGTTATGGATGCGGGCTGCATCGCCCACGAAGACCAACTTGGCTCCAGGGATGGGAGGGCCTAGCACCTGGTCGGGATGCACCACCGTGCCGTCGGCCAGCGTCACCATTTCGCCCCGCACCAGGCGGCCTCGTTCCGGCCCGGCTGGCACTCCCAGGGCCTCGGCTTTGTCAACCAAAAAGGGACGCTTCTCCTTCTCCCGAAACACGTAACCAAGACAGCCTGGCCCGCGATGGGTGACGGCGAAAGCTGAGAGCTCAAAGGTGTCGTCTTCCATCAAGACACCTGGCCCTGTGGGAATCAGATCAATCTGTAGAGGCGGTTTCACTCCCCGAAACACTACCCCGAAGATAAGATCATGTACCCGTTCCAGGGCCCAGTTTCCCCCGTAGATCTCAAACTTGGTGATAGCCTCCCAGCGGCTGAAGGTAGATACTAGCCCTCCCAGGCCCAGGATGTGATCCAGGTGGCCGTGCGTGAGGAGGATCTTGTCCAGCCGCTTGAAGCCCAGGCCGCTCCTGAGCAACTGTCGCTGCGTCCCCTCGCCACAGTCTATCAGAAAACGGTACTCCCTGTGCAGGACCATCGTGGCCGACAGATTTCGCCTGATGGAAGGAGCAGAAGCGGAGGTGCCGAGAAAGATTAGTTCGAACATTGGAAGGATCCTTTGTGGGCGTATTGCGTAGCGGAACACGGAATACGCAGTAGATTTTCGCCATTTTACCACAGAGACACCATTTGGTCAACCTGGGGATTAGGTGATTCCCCATTTGTCAGAATTGGGCTTTAGTGCTATAATCTGTGCCAGACAATTGAACACCACTTTCTACATAAAGGCTGTGACGGAGAGGAGTAGGCGGGGAGAGACCGCCAGGGAAGCGAGGCCGTGGACTGAGAGCCTCGCTCGGACGAAGCTCGCTGAAGTTCGCTCCTGAGCCGATGAGGGAAATGGCAGATGGCAATGGCTAATAGCCACCTGCCAGAGTAGTTCGTTCCGGAAGCCCACCGTTAGCGGGGCAACTGGTAAGCCGTCCGAAGGATGGCCGCCAGTGGAGAGAGGGCCTGTTTCAGGCCAAGCAGGGTGGTACCGCGGAGCATTACGGTTGCAGCTTCGTCCCTCACGAAGCAGGCAACCGTTTCTCGTTAAGGAGGCAGCCATGATTTGGCGATGGTTGGGAATCCGATGCACCTTCATCTTTCCGGGGCGGGTCCGCCGCCTGCAGAAGTAATCTTGAACCGGAGGGCAGGCGCAAGCCTGCCCCAGAAAGGCGGACTAGCGTCCGCACTCCAGTCAGTTTTGTCATCTACTGTCGTGAAGGAGCGAAAAATGCTGCAAAAACTACGTGAACTGAAAGACAAAGCCCTTTGGGCTCTGGAGACGGTCTCTGATTCTGAAGAACTGGACGGCTGGCGCGTTGGGCATCTGGGCAGGAAGAGCAAGTTGAATCGCATCCTGCGCAACGTGGGACAACTGTCCCCTGAGGAGCGGCCTGCGGTGGGACGGCTGGCCAACGAGGTCAAGCTGGCCCTGGAAGCTGCTTACGAGGATAAGGCCGAGGCCCTCAAACGCCAGGAGTTGGAGAGGGCGCTGAGGGAACAGAGGATGGACGTGACGCTGCCCGGCAGGCCCGTCAGCGTGGGGCGGCTGCACCTCACCACTCAAACTTTGCGAGAGATCTACGCCATCTTCGGCGCGATGGGGTTCCAGGTGTACGAGTCGCCCGACGTGGAGACCGACGAACTGAACTTTGGCCTGCTGAACATGCCACCTCATCACCCGGCCCGCGATATGTGGGACACCTTCTGGATCGGCGATGAGGTGTTGCTGCGCACCCACACCTCGCCGGGACAGATTCGGGCGATGCGCGAGCGCTACCCTGAGCCTATCCGCGTCATCCTGCCCGGCAAGTGCTACCGCTACGAGCAGATCACGGCCCGCTCCGAGCACCAGTTCTACCAGGTGGAAGGACTGGCCGTAGGACACGCCATCGCCATGACTGACCTGATCGGCACGCTGACCGAATTTGCGCGACGGCTCTACGGGCCAGAGCGCCGCATCCGCATCCGGGGATCCTACTTCCCCTTCACCGAGCCTAGCATTGAGGCCGACATGGACTGCATCCTCTGCGGTGGTGCGGGCTGCCGGGTGTGCCGATACAGCGGCTGGCTGGAGGTGTGCGGAGCCGGGATGGTCCACACAGTGGTGCTAGAGAACGGTGGCTACGATCCCGACGAGTGGAGCGGCTTCGCCTTCGGGCTAGGGGTCGAGCGGCCCGCGATGGTCAAGTACAGCATTGACGACATCCGCCTGTTCTACGGGAACGACCTGCGGTTCTTGGGGCAGTTCTAGTTAACGAGGCAATGAGGCAACAAGGCAATGAGGCACTGAGGGAGGAAGGGGATAGGGCGAATTGGTATGGTGGGGGAAAAGGGATTGGAGAGTCTGAAGGTGTGGCATAGGGCGCGGGAGTTGATGGTGGCCGTGCACAAACAGGTAGTGCCCCGGTTGCCGCCCGAAGAAAAGTGGGACCTGGCCAAGCAGATACGGCGTTCTTCTAAGAGTGTGGCCGCCAACATTGCTGAGGGCCACGGTCGCTACTACTACCAACAGGGAGTCTTCTTCTGTTACGTCGCCCGTGGTTCGTTGGATGAGACAATCAACCATCTGGTGACAGCACTCGAACTGGAATACATCTCCGAGGACCTCTACCGTGAAGTACGAGCCATCGCCGACGAGACCCGTCGCATGCTCAACGGCTACATCGCCTATCTCAAGAAGTGCAAGCAAGGCAAAACTGAGCCTGGCAGCCAACTTGCCGCCACCGACCCCCATATTGCCCACGACGACCAATCATCGGAGGAATAACACCGTATCGCCTCAGGGCCTTAGTGCCTTATTGCCTCAGTGCCTTTTTGCCTGATTATCTAAAGGAGTGTATCATGCGAGTACCAATATCTTGGCTTAAAGATTACGTTGACATCCCCGTCTCCATCAAGGAACTGGCCGAGCGGATGACGCTGGCCGGGCTGGAGGTGGAGACCATTGAGTACGTTGGCCTGCCGGAGGCCGAGCTGCCCTGGGATCCAGACAAGAT
>CAZQDO010000133.1:0-13033 GCA_964592085.1 uncultured Anaerolineae bacterium
CGCGAGCAGCAAGCCCTGGCTTCGCTGAGGCGTCTGGGCCCTGAGATCGCCGTTGGGGGGTGGCAGGAGGAAGTGGCCGAATTCTCCGCGAGGGAGTCAGCCAGAGCCGAGAAGGCCATCAGGGACCTGGCGAAGGGATTAGATTTGGCTGAGCTGCCAGAGGCATCGAAACGGGAGTTGGACGAATGGGAGGAGAAGGCGGTGAAGATGGTGCCCAGGCGGCTATACCGGGGCCCCGTCTCTTTACGCGCCTATCTGCACCAACTGAGCGAGGAAGAACGGGAGCAGCGGTGGCAATTCCTCAAGTCGCACAAGAAGGGATTCGCCTTGCCGGCTCTGGCCATGTATTGGGCCGATGGAAGGCGCAGCCTGCTGGAAATCGCCGACCTGGTGGAGCTAGAGACAGGCCAGCGCGACGTGGAGCTCTTGGTCGAATACTTTCAGACGCTGGGCAAGCTCAGTCTGATCGAATTGTAGAAAGGTGCAACGCACTTCGGAAGTGCGTTGCACCTTTATCCAGCAAGGAGCGTCGGGATGTACTTACAACCGAGGAAGAGGAGGGGAAGGAAAAGGTCTTCGCCCATTCGCGTGCTCATCCTGTTGGTGCTCATCGTAGCAGGGCTGTACGTCATCACCCAGCAGCCCGATTGGGTGCGCCCCTTCAAGCCTACGCCAGTCCCCACCCGGACCGCTCAATCCTATCTGGTGGAAGGCCAGGCATTTTTCCGAGAGGGAAAGCTGAACGAGGCCATTGAAGCCTATCGGAGGGCAACGGAGCTTGAGCCGGAGAACGCAACAGCTTACGTGCACCTGGCCAAGCTCTTAACGCTGCGTGGCCGCACGAGCGAGGCAGTGAAGCTGGCCCGCCAAGCCGTCGAGCTCGAGCCGGAGAGTGCCGAGACCCACGCCATGCTAGGCATGGCTTTGGACTGGGATGGCCAAATCGAAGACGCCATCACCGCTTGCCTGCAGGCTATCGAGATCGACCCCAATTCGGCCGAGGCCTACGCCTATCTCGCCGAGGCCTACGTGGACGCGGGGCGCTGGGAGAGGGCTCTGGATGCTGCTGACGAGGCCGTCTGGCTCGATGATGGCAGCGCGGATGCCCATCGCAATTTAGGTTACGTCCTGGAGATGCAAGGAGATTACGAAGGGGCCATCGCCGAATACGAAATCGCCGTATCCCTTCAACCGAAGCTGAGCTATCTCTACATCGGCCTGGGCCGAAACTACCGCGTGTTGGAGGATTACGACCTGGCTATTGCTCAGTTCCAGAAGGCCATTGAAGTTGATCCCAACAACTCTGAGGGCTACGACCAACTGGCCTGGACCCATTATCACCTGGGGGATTATGAGCTAGCCATCATCGAACTGGAGAAGGCTATTGAGGTTGATCCGGAGTATGCCAGTGCCTACGCTCACCTGGCCATTATCTATTATGTGAAACGAAACTACGAAGACGCCATCCCTAATTTCGAGCAGGCCATCGAGCTGGGAATCCAGTCCGAGGAGTACTACTATGAGCTGGGCCTCTCGTATGTTTACCTGGGCGAATGCGACAAGGCCATTCCGTGGTTGGAGAAGGCGCTGGAGCTAAACCCGGATTCTGAGCCGGCCTGGGGTGGGTTGGAACTGTGTGAGGGGGAGTAAAAAAGGGGGAATAGCGGGAGTGGATGGGAGTCGAACCCACCTTGGCCGCTTCTGCAGCACCCACCAACGGTTTTGAAGACCGCGGAGCCCACCGGGACTCAACCACTCCCACGATCACGGCAGTGGTAATAGAATATATCATTTTCGCCATTTAGTCAAGCTGGCTTGTGATCGCTCATCCTCCCGCAGGTTTAAGAGCAACCTGCGGGAGGGTAAGCGGTAGTACGCCGACTTTACAATTTGGCCGATTTGGTTTATAATATGTCGCGGTTGACTGCCGACTGAGAGGGGATACTCTCAGTTTTTGTCGTATATAAGCTGGGTTTCGCATATTGTGATCCAGTCGCCCCCTCACCAAACTCGGTGGGGGCTAGTTTGTCGAGTGGGGGAAGCATGACCGCACAAACGACCTTTCTGACTCCAGAGGGACTCAAGAAGCTGGAAGAAGAGCTGGAATACTTGCGCACTGTGCGCCGTCAAGAGGTGGCTCAGCGCCTGCGTGATGTCCTGGAGGGACAGGACGTCCTGGAGAACGCCGAGTACGAGGATGCCAAGAACGAGCAAGCCTTTGTTGAAGGCCGCATCTTGACCCTGGATACCATCCTGAAGAGCGCCGAGATCATCGAAAAGGGAGGCCCCTCTGACAGGGTGGGCATAGGCAACCACGTGACGGTGTCCGAGGATGGTGGGGATCCAGAGACTTACCACATCGTTGGCTCCGCCGAGGCAGACCCCAAGAGTGGTCGCATCTCCAACGAATCCCCCCTCGGCAAGGCTCTGCTGGGTTGCCGTATCGGTGATGAGGTCGTCGTCAGCGCCCCCGACGGCGTCCTGAGTTTCCGAATTGTTGCCATCAAGTAGCCAGGCGAGGACAGGCCAATGGAGAACCTAAGCGATTTAGAGAGGCAACGACATGTTAAGCTGGAGAGGATCAGGGAAAGGGGCATAGACCCCTACCCGTCCCGGGTCCAGCGCAGTCATACGGCGGCCGAAGCCATCCTGGAATTCGAGGCGGGCGAACCCGAGAGGGAGCTCAGCCTGGTGGGCAGGCTGATGAGCATCCGCATGATGGGCAAGTCAACTTTTGCCCATATTGAGGACGGCAGCGGGCGCATCCAGATCTACCTGCGTCAGGACGTCCTGGGGGAAGAAGCTTACGAGTTCTTCAAGCGGGATTTCGACATCGGCGATTTCATCGGGGTGACGGGGCGTCTCTTTCGCACCCGCAGCGGCGAAATCACCCTCCAGGTGGGGGATTTCAAGCTGCTGGCCAAATCGCTGCATCCCTTGCCTGAGAAATGGCACGGCCTCAAGGACGTGGAGACCCGCTATCGGCAGCGCTACCTGGACCTTATCGCCAACGAGGAGGTGCGCAGGATCTTCGTGATCCGGGCCCGCATCGTCAGCGCGCTGCGTCGCTTCCTGGATGCACGGGGGTTCTTAGAGGTGGAGACCCCCGTTTTGCAGCCTATCTACGGCGGAGCGGTGGCCAGGCCCTTTGTCACTCATCACAACGTCCTGGATCAGGACCTCTACCTCCGCATTGCCGACGAGCTCTACCTCAAACGGCTGATCATCGGCGGCTACGAACGAGTCTACGAGATCGGCAAGGACTTCCGCAACGAGGGCGTCTCCTATAAGCACAATCCGGAGTTCACCCAGTTGGAATTCTACCAGGCCTACGCCGATTACCACGACATCATGGAGATGGCCGAGCAGATGGTCTCCTATGCAGTCCAGGAGGTATTGGGCACAACCCGCATTACCTACCAGGGGAACGAGATTGACCTCACTCCGCCCTGGCCGCGTCGCAGCCTACGCCAGGCCATCAAAGAGGAATCGGGCATTGACTACGAAGACCATCCCGATGCTCAGAGCTTGTATCAAGCGATTCAGGCCATCGGCGGCGACGTGGAGCCCGGGGCCACGCGGGGCAAGCTCATTGATGCCCTCCTCTCCAACTATGTGGAGCCCAGGCTCATTCAGCCTACATTTCTCTTCGATTACCCTCTGGAACTGTCGCCCCTGGCTAAGGTAAAGCCGGGCTCCTCGAAAACCGTGGAGCGTTTCGAGGGTTTTGCGGGGAGTATGGAAATCTGCAACGCCTACTCTGAGCTAAACGACCCCCTGGATCAGGAGGAGCGCTTCCTGGCCCACGGGCGCGCCTACGAAGCTGGCGAAGAAGATGCCCATCAGATGGACAAGGACTGGCTGACGGCTTTGAGCTACGGCATGCCTCCCACGGGGGGCTTTGGCATGGGCATTGATCGCCTGACCATGTTGTTGACCGACCAGGTCTCCATCCGCGAGGTGATTCTCTTTCCCCACATGAGGACCAAGGAGCAGAGCTGATGTTCGAAGGCGTGTTCCCCCCCATCCCCACCCCCTTCACCGATGGCGAGATAGCTCACGACAAATTGGCGGAGAACATCGTCCGCTGGAACCAGACGAGACTGGCGGGCTACGTCGTCCTGGGCTCTAATGGCGAGAACGTATATCTGAGCGAAGCCGAGAAGAGAGCAGTGATAGCCACCTCTCGGAAGGCCATTCCCGACGACAAGCTGTTCGTCGTCGGCACGGGTGGCGAGTCAACCAGGCTGACCATCGAGAGCACTCAAACGGCGGCCGACCTGGGAGCGGACGGAGCTTTGGTCGTGACCCCGTCCTACTACCAAGGACAAATGACCCCTGAGGCCCTCTATCGCCACTACGTCTCTATCGCCGACGCATCGCCCATTCCTGTCCTGGTCTACAATGTGCCGAAGTTCACGGGGCTCAACGTCGCCCCGACGCTGGTGGCCAGGTTAGCAGAGCACCCCAGGATCATGGGAATCAAAGATAGCGCCGGAAACATCGGCCAGCTCATTGAGACCATCCGCCTGGCCCCGCCGGATTTCGAGGTTCTGGTGGGCAATGCGCCAACTTATTACAGCGCTCTGGGGGTGGGGGCGGTAGGGGCTATTTTGGCCCTGGCCAACGTCGCCCCGCGGGAATGCGTGGCTATCAAGGAACTGTTCGAGCAGGGCCGGCTCGATGAAGCACGGGCCTTGCATTTCAAGCTCATGCCCGTCGGTCGAGCAGTGACCAGCCAGTTTGGCATCGGTGGCCTGAAGGCAGCGCTGGACCTCCTGGGATACTACGGCGGCTCCCCGCGTTCGCCGCTCTTTTACCCCAGCTCCGAAGAGGTCGAGGAGATACGCAGCATCCTGCGCCAGGCCGAACTGCTGACGTAAGCGTTCAAGTGCCAGGCACTTTCATCAGTTTTTTAGGGGCAACAGTGTCTCCAAGCCAAATACGCTTGCTCAATCAGGCGGCTATTCACAAGTGCCTGGCACCTTGTCGGCTCCTCCCAGCACCCGCCTGAACGCTTACCTGCTGACCTAGCCTGCCGGTTGGCAAAGCGCGATTTGCGCATTTGAAGATTTTGTGGTATGATATGTACTGCTTTTAGCACTCTCGAATCGAGAGTGCTAAAATATGCAAACTCAAAAAACGTAAATGGAGGTAGGGAAAATGTCAATTAAACTGAAGCCTTTGGGCGACCGTCTGATTGTGGAGCCCATCGAGAAGGAAGAGATGACGGCCAGCGGCATCATCCTTCCGGAGACGGCCAAGGAGAAGCCCCAGCAGGGCAAGGTACTGGCTGCCGGGCCAGGCCGGCGGGACGAGGATGGAAAGCGCATCCCCATGGACGTCAAGGAGGGAGACCGCGTCCTCTTTGCCAAGTACGCCGGCACGCCGGTCAAACTGGAGACCGACCGCGAGGTCCTGGTCCTCAAAGAGAGCGACATCCTGGCAATCGTGGAAGCGTAGACTCGTGGATTCGTAGGCTCGTAGATTCGTATCACGAGTTTACGAATGGACGAATGTACGAACCCCAATTTAGCAAACCTAAGGAGGTTAGATAAATGCCTGCAAAACAACTTATTTTTTCGGAAGAAGCACGAAGGTCCCTGAAAAAGGGCATTGACGTCATGTCCAGCGCAGTAGGTACAACCCTGGGTCCGAAGGGACGCAACGTGGCTCTGGACAAGAAGTGGGGAGCCCCCACCATCACCCACGACGGGGTCACAGTGGCCAAAGAAATCGAGCTGGAGGATCCTTACGAAAACATGGGCGCCCAGCTCCTCAAAGAGGCCGCCACCAAGACCAATGACGTGGCCGGCGACGGCACCACCACTGCCACCGTCCTGGCCCACATGATCGTCAGCGAGGGTTTGAAGAACGTGGCTGCTGGAGCCAACCCCATGCTCATTAAGCGGGGCATTGAGAAAGCCACCCAGTCCATTGTGGAGGCCATCAAGGAGCAGTCCAAAGAGCTGGTCACCAAAGATGAGATCGCCAACGTAGCCGCCATCTCGGCCAATGATAAGGACATTGGCGGGCTTATCGCCGAGGTGATGGACCGGGTCGGCAAGGACGGCGTGATTACTGTCGAGGAGTCGAAGGGCTTGGCTTTCGAGACCGAGTACGTAGAGGGCATGCAGTTCGACAGGGGCTATATCTCTGCCTACTTCATCACCAACCCTGAGAACATGCAGGCCGAGCTGGACGAACCCTACATTCTGATCCACGACAAGAAGATCTCCGCCGCCACGGACATCATCCCTATCCTGGAAAAGCTGGTCCAGGTGGGCAAGCGGGAGTTAATGGTCATCGCCGAGGACGTGGATGGAGAGGCGTTAGCGACACTGGTGCTCAATAAGCTACGAGGCACTTTCAACTTGCTGGCGGTGAAGGCCCCCGGCTTCGGCGACCGGCGCAAGGCCATGCTGCAGGACATCGCCATCCTCACCGGCGGCCAGGTCATCACCGAAGAGATGGGCCGCAAGCTGGAAACCACCCAGATCAGCGACCTCGGCCAGGCCCGCAAGGTCGTGTCCACCAAGGATGACACTACCGTCATCGAGGGCAAGGGGTCTGATAAAGAGATCACAGGTCGCATGGAGCAGATCAAGGTCGAGATCGAGAAGAGTACCTCTGACTACGACCGGGAGAAGCTGCAAGAGCGATTGGCCAAGCTGGCTGGTGGCGTGGCGGTCATCAAGGTCGGTGCGGCCACTGAGGTGGAGTTGAAGGAAAAGAAGCACCGCGTCGAGGATGCCCTCTCAGCCACCAGAGCTGCTGTGGAAGAGGGAATCGTCCCTGGGGGAGGGGTAGCTCTCATCAATGCGGTACCATCTTTGGACGGGATCAAGATGGATTTGCTCGACGAGCAGACCGGGGTGAACATCCTGAAGAGAGCCCTGGAGGAGCCCATGCGGGGGATCGTGCAGAACGCCGGCATGGATGGCGCTGTGGTCGTGCAGGACGTGAGGAGATTCCAAAAGGAGAAGAACAATCAAAAGATCGGCTACGACGTGATCGCCAATGACTACGGGGACATGGTGGAGAAGGGCATCATTGACCCGGCCAAGGTAACCCGAAGCGCAGTGGAAAATGCTACCAGCATCGCGGCTATGATTCTCACCACCGAGGCGCTGATTACCGAGATACCTGAAGAAACACCACCGCCCGCAGCACCGCCTATGCCTCAGTACTAGACGATACACGAAAAGCCCCTCCAAACTCGGAGGGGCTTTTTCTTTTCGGACGCAGGTGTTGCATTCAGTGCTTTCATCAACTACCGTTTGAGATCACGCTCTTTACAGCGCGGAATGCCAGAGCCCTGACAGTATGGACTGAACCCGCTCTGGCTGATAATCGTATGAAGGGGCTGTCAGAATGTGTGTAGACTTAACACTCCCTCCATCAAAGAATCGCGAAAAGGGCTTCTGGCGGTCTCGCTTGCCAGAAGCCCTGCTGGTTATTGCTCACCTCTCTGGAATTTTAGCATAAGCTCTAAGGCCCATCCCCGGGCAGCCAAGACTGCACCCGAGGACGGGTGCCAGAGCCTCATCTCAGAGCTTCAGAACTCCTCTTCGCCTCGACCCTCTCCTTGAACCTTCCCAGGTCAATGATCACCCGCCTGTGCTCCCCATCGCCGATCCTCTCCATTTCATCAAAAGCCTCCACGCGGAAAGTGAGCTTGCGCCCCTCAATAGCGGTCAGCTCTGCCCGGACGCGGACCTTCATGCCCACCGGAGTGGCTGCCAGGTGACGGACATTCACCTCCACGCCCACGGTGCGGTCGCCATCGGGCAGGAGGTGGTCAACGGCAGCCACGGCCGCCTTCTCCATCAGCCGGATCATCTCCGGCGTGGCCAGCACCGCCACGTTCCCGCTGCCCAGGTGCCGGGCCGTGTTCTCCTCACGCACTACCATCTCAATCTGACCTACCAGACCAGGTACAATCTGCTCCATCCTCCAACCGCCAATCACCGCCTCACGACGCTGATCGGTTCGAGCAGCAGCCTATCGGCCACAGGCTGCCCCTCTGCGAAGACGGCGAAGCGCTGCATGTCCGCCCGGGAGTAGACCCCGATTTCCACTTGATATTGACCTGTTGGAATGTCGGCGGGCAGGGGGAAACGGTGCACCTGGGCGAAGATGTCGCCGGCCTCCCAACCGGCCGTCGCGACGCTCAGGATGTCCTTGCCCCCCCAGACCGTGCTCTGGCTGTCCAGTAGATGGACGAAGATGGCCAGGGGCAAGGGCTCGGCGACATCCCGCAGGACTCGCCAGTAGCTCGTCAAGTGCGCCCATTCCCCTGGAGACAGGGTGTGGACGACAAACTCGTAGCCCAGTAACTCCAGTTGGTGGCCGAAATCCACGGGGAAGGCAACGGGATGGCGAAGGCCCTGAGGGTCGCCGGCGAGGAATTGCACCTCTGAACTCCAAACGGCGGAGGAGCTGTTCTGTAGAGCCTCGATCTTGGCTTGGAGCATCTCGCGGGCCTCAAGCTCATAAGCGGAAAAGGCCAGTTCGCCGTCGGGGAAGTGCCTTTCCTCCACGAGACGGGCATCCTGGAAGTACGCCTCTTTCAACCCTTGATGGAGAGGAGTCGAGGCGGGGAAGATGTAGAGACTCCTCTCACCTCCATTTGGAAAGACCAAACCGTAAGGACCGTCATACCATTTGGTGTTGCGTTTTTTCCTCAGGGTGAAATCGAAGATGAAAGGGTCCAGGTCGTGAGGGCTGGAGGAGGACAGGCAGACGGGATCAGCGATGTCGCTCTCGTCCAGATAGTGAGCTGCCTCGGTCAGGTCGGTCTGGTAGACGAAGCGCACCTCGGGCTGCTGCGCCCAAACGGTGAAGTAGTCGCGATAGGTCCACCAGGCATTGCCGATCAGGAGGAGCAGCAGGGCCATGGCCAATCCGTAGACTGCCCGCTTGCCAAATCGCCCGATGAGCCAGCGCCAGGCAGCCTCAATGGCCAGGGCGGGGAAAATGTAGACCACGGGCAGGGCGCTGCTGGCCCGCAGGAAGGAAGGGGCGGAATCGGTGATCATGCTGGGCACCAGGGCAATGGGCAGCCAGAGCAGCAGGAAAGCGTATCGCGGATCACGCCAGCGGAGCACGACCAGGACCAGGCCGAGGTAGAACAGAACGCCGCTAACAGGCTCGAAGACCGGGCGCCCTGCCAAATTATAGCGCCAGACGGGATCGCCCCGGAAGGTGAACATCTTCAGGGTGTCCAGGGTGAACCGGATGACCTGGCTGGGATCGCCCTGGGCCAGCAGACCCAGGGGCCCGCTAAGTTGCTGCAATCGCACATCGGCCTGGGGGTGAGTCCAGATGTAGCCGCCTATCGGAACGACGACGAGAGCGGCCAGGGCGAAGGAGAGCAAGATGCCTTTCCACCGCTCTCGCAGCAAAGATCGGTGGAATAACGCCAGATAGAGGACAAAGAGAAGAACGATCAGGGGGATCATTCGACTGGCAGGGTAGGTGTAGAGGGTGCCTCCCAGGAAGACGCCAGCCAGAGCAAAACGCACCCACCACCGGTGATTGGTCATCGGCTGTCTCAGCCCCGCCCAGAAGAAGCAGGCAGCGGCGGCGGCCATAGGGGGGAGGCTGGCCGCCCGTAGCCCCACCCGGCTCATGAACACCGGCCAAAAAGAGACGGCCAAACCAGCGCTCGCCAACAGGGCGACGCGATATCCAAACGCCTTTCGCGCCAGCAGGTAGGTGAAGACGACGGTGGCCAGGCCACACAGCACAGCGGCGAGGCGGATGCCAAGATAGTTGCTGCCGAAGAGGGCGATGGTGCCGGCCATGAGGTAGACGAAGAGCGGCTCGTTACCCGCGTTGGATTCAAAGTAGATGAGGTGGGTGCCCTGCAGCACGGTGAGGGCATCGTGGCCGTGGAAGACCTCGTCGTGCTGGAGGCCCGGCGGCGCTGCCTCCAGGCGGTAGAGTCGAAAGAAGGCCGCTATCAGCAGAATCGCTGCCAGCAAAACAATCTCCCGCCGTCGCGGCGAGGAGGATTCCCCAACACCCCGAGCAAGTTCGGGACTCCGTCGCTTAGGTCCGACCTCCAACCTCTAGCCTCCAATCTCTAACCTACAACCTCAGAATGGCCAGCAGGAACTCGGCGGATTTGACCAGATCATCCACCGCGATGCGTTCTTCTGTCGTGTGCACCTGATCCATACCCGTGCTGATGTTGATGGCCGCTATGCCCCCAGCGTTGAAGACGTTGGCGTCGCTCCCCCCGCCGCTGGGAACGAGAATTGGCGTCAAGTCCAGGGCTTTGGCTGCCGCCACGGCCTTCTGCACGATGTCGTCCCCCTTGTTGAGCTTGAAAGCCGTATAGGAGCGCGCCACATCTATCTCCACGGTAGCTCTGTGCCGACGAGCCGCCTCTTTTAGGGCTTCGGTCATCGATCGCACCTGGGCCTCCAGCTTCTTCCCATCACGGCTGCGGGCCTCGCCTGCCATCTCGACTCGGTCAGGGACGATGTTGGTGGCCGTACCTCCCTGGATGCGCCCGATGTTGGCAGTGGTCTCCTCGTCAATCCGCCCCAGCGGCATGGCGGCAATGGCCTCGGCCGCCACCACGATGGCGCTGATGCCCTTCTCCGGCTCGACCCCGGCGTGGGCCGTCTTGCCGTGAATGACGGCCCTGATCTTATCCTGAGAGGGAGCAGAGACGACGATGGCGCCGATGGGGCCTCCGCTGTCGAGGACGATGCCTTCTTTGGCGCGAAAGCTGGCTAAATTCAGTCCCTTGGCGCCTATCAGTCCGATCTCCTCGCTCACTGTCAGGGCCACCTCCAGGGATGGGTGGGGCAGGTGCTGTTCCGCCAACACCTGGAGAATCTCCAGAATGACGGTAATGCCCGACTTGTCATCGCCACCCAGGATGGTGGTGCCGTCGCTGGTGATGATCCCGTTGCTGATGACGGGTTTCACTCCCTGGCCCGGCCCAACGGTGTCCATGTGCGCGCTGAGGAGGATGGGCGGTCTCTCTCCCGCCAGGCGGCCGATGACGTTGCCTGTTCTATCGCGCGCGACCTGCAAGTCCAGGCGAGTCAGCTCGGCCTTCAGGTATCGTGCTATCTCTCCCTCCTGGCCGCTGGGGCTGTCAATCTGAACCAGATCCAGGAAAGTTGAAACCAATCTATCACGGTTGATCATTTTCCGCATCCTCCTTGATGCGCTTTATCTCGAACACCACGGGGTTGAAGGCGTCGGGGCAGGCGTGGGTAGCCACGTCTTTGTCTTCCAGCCAGGGGAAATCGGCCCCATAGCGCATGGCGAACACCTTGGGCAGGAAACTGTACAGCGCACTCAAGCAGACCCGCCCCTGCACCGTCTCGCCGTCGAACACCACCTGGTCCCCAACCTGATGGCCGAAACCGCAGTGGCCCTTCACCAATTGAACGGTAGCTATGATTTTGTAGACTTTGTCCATTTTGCCTCCTTCAGTCTTATAACGAGTAACGTGTTACCTCGTCCCTTGGTGACTCGTTGCCTCGTCACTCATTCCTTCTTCCAAACGATGGAATAGCGCCACAGCAGATGCTTTCTCACCCTGGCTCCTGGCAGCACGTAGGCACAGATTCGGCGTATCTGCGAAAGGGCGGGATAAGAATCACTGCGTCCGTGTTCGGCCCAAGCCAGTCGCACTTCTCGGGATTCTCTCCAGCGGCCCGTCTTGATCCATTTCAAGATGATGTTTGCCGGCACCGCTAGCGCACTGGTGAGAACGTCGGATGGCCCTTCGGCTTGGAACAGATCGAGGATGATCAGCGTGCCATTGATCTTCAGGGCCTCCCGCATTTTCAGCAACGTTACCTCAATCGGCAGGTGATGCAGTGTCGCGATGGAGGCCACGCAGTCGAACTGCTCAGCGGGGAACTCCCACGCCGTCGCATCGGCAACTTGAAAGTCAATGTTCGAGTATTGCTCTGAGCGCGCTTTGGCAACCCGGATCATCTGCGGTGACAGGTCCAGGGCCAGCACTCGGTCTGAGCGGCTCGCCAGGAGGCGTGAGAATGCGCCTGTGCCGCAGCCAATGTCGAGTGCGTATGTACAATGCGGCGGCAGTTGCCTCAGCAAAAAGTCGTGGTAGTGACTGTTATGACCCCAGCCGTCCCCTGAGAGCAGCGCTATTCGGTCGAAGCCTGCGCGGATCTTGGGCATTGACTCGGTCATTATCTCCTCATTGCCTCATTCCCTCGTTCCCCATTACCACCACTCGCGGCAGTTCCTCCGCTTCGTCCATCTCCTCGGTCACGTAGACGTAGGTGCGATCATCCCGGTTGCTGAAAGCGGCGTGGTGGCCGTCCTTGTCCAGGGCGACGATGTTCATCCCACCCAGATAGGGAGCAGGCAGGGCAAGGAGATCCTCCATAGCCCGACGCCCGGCTTCCTCCAAAGATAGGCCCATCTTCATGTAAAGGACCACACTGCGGGCTGTGCCGGCCAGGATGGCCATCTCGCCCAGGCCGGTGCAGGCGGCAGCGCCGTAGCGGTTGTCAGCGTAGTTGCCAGCCCCAATGAGGGGCGAATCGCCCACGCGGCCAGGGTACTTCCAACCCTGGCCGCTGGTACTCACCCCGGCGCAGAGATTACCGTCGGCGTCCTGGGCCAGAAAGTTGACCGTGCCCCCGGCCTGGCGTGATTCCCTCACTCGTTTCATCCATTGGCGCAAATTCGGCTCTTCCTCCAGATTCGCCAGCGCCGCCTCCGGAATCGCTACGCGTAGCTGCTCTTCCCAAACCTCCCTGCTCTTCTCTGTCAACAGCTCGCGGCGCTGGAAGCCCATCTCGGCAGCGAAGCGCTCGGCGCCAGGACCGGCCAGCAGGACGTGGGGTGACAGCTCCTCCATGACCTTGCGGGCAATGGATATGGGGTTCTCGTAGCCTTGCACCGCGGCCACCGCGCCCGCCGCCAGGGCCCGCCCATCCATGATGCTGGCGTCCAGCTCCACCTGGCCTAGCAGGTTGGGAATCCCCCCCAGCCCCACGGTGGTATCATCTGGATTGCTCTCCAC
>CAZQDO010000134.1:0-12860 GCA_964592085.1 uncultured Anaerolineae bacterium
GCCTCGCCGGGTATCGGAGCTATCGGGGCTGGAAAGATTTGGGAGCTGTCCGTGACGCGGTTGGGGATATCGAGGCGAAACTTCTCGCAGCCAGGGACCTCACGGGGCAGGCCATGGCCGCCACGAACCGGGATACCAGGTTGGGGTTGATGGAGAAAGCTGAGGGACTGGCGGAGAAAGGCAGAGAAACGATGGGCAGCCTGAAGGGATGGGGCTTCGGGAGCGGAGTGGTAGACGGAGATCGGGACGCGAGCCTCGCGTGGGAGCGTTTCATGTCCCGGTTGAAGTTTGCCAGGATGCACGCAGGAGTCGACGACGCCCGCTCGAGAGAAGAGGCCACGGGCAGCGCCATGGAAGGTATGGAGGAGGGGCTGAAGAAGTTGCGATCGGCGTCCGGGATGGCGGTTCGCGGAGCCCGGCAGGCAGTCAAGAGGAACCTGGTCATTGCTGCGGTGACCGGCCTGCCGGTGGTGTCGGTGGGAACTATAGCCGTCATAGCCCGCCGTTTCACCAGGACCGGGCAGGCTTCACCGTCCGGGCCGGTGCCTGCGACTCAGCCTGACGAGGCGACCCGCGACCAGGCCTATGGCCTTCTGCGGGAGTCATTGCGCGGGACTACGCTGCCGGCTTCGGCATATCTATTGCGCTACGCAGTCGGAGGAGAGAGGCGGCCTCAGCCGGCTCCGGACATCGGCGATGGGTACGTTCGTGTCTCCGGCTCACTCGGCCAGGTCATTTGCAAGAGGGTCGACCGCAAGCTCGAGATCGGCGAAATAACGCCCAACGAGGGATATGAGAGGCAGATCGCGGAACGCCTCGGCGCGATCGGCGAAGTTTGGAACCGGGAGGGGTACTCGGGTGTCTGGGAGCTGGAGGACTCCATCAGGCGCGGTGTGGAGGAGCGTGGGGTCAGGTTGAGATCGGTGACGGTCGACGTGACCCCGGACGAAATTTCCTGGGATGGTGACTCATGGTAGGCGGCCAGACGAGCCCGGTTTCCGGCTAAGCGAGGCGATCGGTATGTGGGATGTTACGTGCGACGTAGCCTGGCGTGAACTCCGGCAGGCGGTCGAAGAGGGAGAAGAAGTCGATTGGGGGGATTACATCCCTCTTGGCGACTTAGTTCCGCCTGGCGACGTGGAGGAAGGATCGGATGGCTGTCGGCGCAAAGACGAGGGTGATTTTAAGTCGCCTGTGGGGCTGGTTTCACCTGGTGATTGAACAGAGGTATCCGTATGTCTGGTGACAACAGATTACCGCGTATCGAAGGCTGCGGGGTGTGGATCTACAAGAGTGTGCAAACGGCCATCGACGAGGCGGACACGAAGTTTCGCCGCCGCTTTGGCGAAGAGCCGACTCACGTGGCCTTGCCGTCCGACATAGGCCGGGATGGCCTGAATCTGGGAGCTCTGAACCTGGGGCACCCTTCAGGTCCGGGCATGGTGATCGTCGGCCGCCTGGTCACTGTCAGCAGCATGAACGGAAAGCCTCCTCTTTGATTACTTGATGGTTGCTGCAGGTACGATTAGATGAGCTGTGAAACGAACTCGAGCAAAATCGCCAAACTTGCCTGCCAGGTGGGCATCCCCCGGCTGGTCGGCAAGCGAGGGTTTTATCTGGGAGTAGCCGCCGGGACGGCCGGCGTGGTCGGCGGACTGGCCCTGGTCGGTCTGTCCCGGGCAGTCCGGGCGAAGCCCCTGGCTCAAGCCATAGCAACCGGCCGGGCACGCCTGCGCCGGGCTTACCGGCGACTGGTGAGGCCCGGCCCGCGCCCTGCGCCTGACCTGGTCGACCTGCGCCAGGTACCGGAACTGCCCGCTCGCCAGGCTATCACGCCCACCCCGCGTGACCGGTTGGCCGGGAAGAAGTGCGCCGACTGCGGCTCCTCGCCGGGAGGAAAACCCGGGCCGTGGTACGTCATCGACGGAAAACCCTTTTGCCAGGACTGCGCGCCGAAGAGCGCCGGCGCAAGCGGCCGGGCCTTGCAGGTTGCTCCCGGCCCGCAACCGGTCGGGCCTCCCGTGTCGAGCGCAGGGAGTTCGAGCGGCGGCACCCGCATTCCGGTCAGGGCCGGGCAAGGGACGACGACCTACACTCCCCAAAGATCCCCTTCGGGGACGAGCAGCGCCTCGGCGGCCCAGCCCTTGAACCCCGAGCTGAGAGTAGAGACCACCCTGCGGCAACAGAAAATCAAGGTCGCTACCGGGAGCGGCGCCGTCCAGGTTGACGGCGGCTACGCCATCTTGCGCAAGGGGGAATATCGAGACGAGGAGACCGGCCTGGGGATCGCGCCGGCCCTGGTCGAGGGGGCGGACGGCACGCTGCGGATCGACGAAGGCCGGTGGACGCTCACCCACCTGCCGACCGGTATGAGAATCGCTCCCGCCGGCGTCGCAGGCGAGCCCTCCATCTATTACCAATCCCCGGCGGAGGTGCAGCAACTGGCGTCCATCCTGGCCCAGCTCGATTGGAGGTCTGAAAATCCCATCGCGCATTTCTCGCCCGAGATGAAGGCCCGCATCGGGCAGACGGTCGTGTATTACGACCGCGCCCTGGAGGAAGCCAGGGCCATGATGGGCCAGGACGAACCCACGGCCGCCGCTCCCCCCGTCGCTGCAGACGGCGATGAGGAAGCGTCCGCGGCGGAAGCGCTGTTGTACGACAAGGTGTACAGCACGGGCCACAAGCACGGCTTCCAGGAAGGCTACGACGACGGCGTAAACGCGGCACTCGAGGCGTTGGGCCGTCTGGACCTGGTCGAGACAGGCGTAGATACGGCCAGGATCGACGAGATGGCTGAGGACATAGAAGAGCTATCTGTGCTCATCCCCGACGACGAAGTGGATGTATACGAGCACATCTACGAAGAGGCGAAGGACGAGGGCTACGACGAAGGCTACGAGGCGGGCTACGAGAATGTCACGTCTCAATTCGGAGGGCCGCCTGAGGAGGGTGGTTAAGGCTATGAATCAAATCGGAGTAGGCAGGAATTTCAGGAGGCTATATCGATGAGTTGCGAAACAAACGGAAACAGAGTAGGCAAGGTAGGGGCTGCGGCCTGCGGTATCAGTGCGACGGCCAGTAAATTCGGCCAGGCGCTCGGCCCCATGGCCGACAGCGCGGCGGCGCAACTGAAGGCGGCGGGCGGCTCCAACCTGACAAAATACGGCCTCGCCCTGGGTCTCACCGCCGCTGCTGTTACGGCCGGGGCGGCAGCGGCGCCTGCCGTCAAGAAAAAAGCCGCCGAGGCCGCACCCGCCGTCAGGGAAAAGGCCACCGGCGTCGCCGAAGGCGCCAGGGGCGTTGCTGTATCCGCCGGCGCGAAAGTCTCCAGCGCTGCGACGTCTGCCAGGCGGCTGCCGGTGACGCTGTGGCTGCCTACGCGAACAAGGTAGACGATCTAAGCGATACGGTCGGCCCCCGGGTTGCTCCCACCGCCGGCAAGGTTCTGAAAGCCACCGACGGCCCGGTGGGCAAGGTCGCGAGTACGGCGGGGACGATCGGGGTCAACGTGGTCGCGCTGCGCAACCCGGCCGTGGCCGGGGCCATGCAACTGGTCAACGTAGCGGGCGGGATCACCCGGGGGATCGGCAACACGGCCGGCGAGGCCTCCAGGACCGACCTGGCCGGGACAGTGGTCCAGGACAAGAAAGTGGCCCTCTTCTTCGACGGCAAGGAGGCCGTCAACCTCTGGAATTCGTCGTTGACCGACCGGCTGAACCGGGCCGACCTGCTGGGATCTCAGAAAATGGCGGGCAGCGGGAGCGTCTACGCCAGCGACGGCGTCATGTTCGAGACGCGCGGCCAGACCTGGCACCGGGGCAGCTCGGTCATCAGCACGCCCAGCGGGGGGCAGCGCACGGTCACCCACCTGCAGAGCCTGGGCTTCCCGGCCAGGCACTACTACTTCGACCGCCGCGTCGGCGACGAGGACGCGGTGGGCATTGCCACCGGTCGCGCCAGCGCCGGGGACGTCCCCGGCTACGTCGGCCAGATCGGCGGCATGGAGGGCTTGCTGCCCGGCTGGAAGCAGACCAAGCGCGCCATGATCACCAGCGTGCTGTACTGGGGAGACAAGAGTCAGGAGAAGCCGGTATGAGCTGCGAGACGAACGGGAACAAAGTTGGAAAGATAGGGGCTGCGCTCTGCGGTATCAGCTCGATACCCGGCAAGTTCGGCAACGCCTACGGCGCCATGCTGGACAGGGCCGCAGAGAACAAGGCTGCAGTAGGGCCGGAACGGGCACGGAAAGCCAGCACCGTATTGGACGTCGTGGACCGGGAGGGTTCCGTGGCCAACCTGATGCGCAGCCGGGTCTTTCGCGGCGCGGCCCTGGGGGCAGGCGTGGCCGGCCTCATAGCTGCCGATGAGCGCGCCGGTACGCGGGGGGGAGCTCTTCCCAGCGCGGCCCTCGGCGAGGCGGGGAAAGCCATCCTTATCCTCAACCTGGCGAGCAGCGCCGCAGGAGACATAGCCGGTCGAGCCAGTCGCCGGGGAGAGGCGGGCACAGTCACCCAGGAAAAACCAAGGCGACTCCTGGGCGTCGTCCCCCTCGGCACGTCCAGGTCGCGTGTCAAGCTCTGGTCCTCCAGCCTGACGGACAGGCTCAACCAGCTCGACTGGGGGACGGCAGGCCCCTTGCGGAAGGGCGAAATGCTTTCCAGTGATGGCGTGATGTTCAAGGCGAAAGGTCTGACCTGGCACCGGGGCACGTCTACGGTTCAGACCTCCGGTGGAGAAGAACGGACCATCACCCACTTGCAGAGCCTGTCGGTGCCGGGGATGCGCTACTTCTTCGATCGCTCCATCGCCGACGAGCAGGCGGTGGGGATCGCCAACGGGCAAACCCGGCCGGAAAGCGTTCCGGGTTACGTAGGCACGGTCAGCCAGCTGGAGGCGCTGACCCCCGGCTGGGGGCGAGCCAAGACAGCGCTGATCTACCAACAGTTGCACTATGGGGAGCGCCAGTCCGCTTCTCCCACCAGGTCGAGCGTGACGGAGAAAGAAGGAGCCCTCACGTGAGCTGCGAGACGAACGGGAACAAGGTATGAGTTGCGAAACAAGCGCTAAGAAAGTGGCTACCGGGGCCGGGCAGACAGCCGGTATATCGGCCACCAGCAGCAAATTCAACCACGTGGCCGGCACTATGGTGGACCGGGCCCTTTTGACCGCATACCGGGCGGCGGCCAAAGCGGCCGTCGTCTCTGACGCCGTGCTGGAGACGGTGGACAGACGCGGGCTGGCCGCCCGCCTGATGAAGTCGGACCCGGTGCGAGCCATCGTGGCCGGCGCCGCTCTGGAGACGTTGGGCAGGAGGAAGGCGGTCAAGTCGGGGATAGATGACGAGGCCACGTTAGAGGGGGCAAATCCGGGCACCTTTGCGGCCATCGGGGCCACCGAAGTGCTGCCGGTCGCCGCCGCCGTCACCACCGCCCACCAGGCCAGTACCATGCTGGGCAACCTCGCCAACCGGGCCGCTCAGGGCGAGGTTGCGGGCATGATCACGCAAGAGCGCCCGGTATCTCTGCTGGGCCTTAATCTGGGGAGAGCCCGGGAGAAGGTCGAGTTCCGCAAGTCCCCAAAGCTAACCCGAACCCTGAACAAGTTGGACACACTCGCCCTGGGCCAGAAGGGCGTAGTTCACAGCGACGGCTCGGTGTTTCAAACCGGGGGCACGACCTGGCACTGGGGTAACTTGATGGTGAACACCCCCAAGGGCGAGCGGGTCGTCACCCACCTGCAGAGCCTGAACATCCCGGCCAGTCATTACTACTTCAACTGTCACCTGGACCAAGACCAGGCGGCCGGGATCGCCGCCGGCCGCATCCGGCCCGAGCGGGTGCCTGGCTACGTGGGCCAGGTCAGCGCGCTGGAAACGCTGACCGTGGCCTGGGCGGCCGCCAAGCACACTATGATCAAGAACGTCCTGTATTTCGGAAGCCCCGGGAAAAAGAAGACGGAATCGAGCGAAGAAACGATCGGAGCGTAAAGGATGAGTTGCGACGCGAATGGAAGGAGATGCGCCAGCGCCGCCCAGCGGAACGGCATCAGCGGCTACGTCAGCCGCTATCTGAATACCCTCACCAACTGGTCTACCTACCGGGACGTGAGCGACGTGGCCGAAATCCCCCAGCGGGTGATGGACGTCACCTCTCAATTCTTCGGCTTGCTGCCCGACGGGCGCATCCGGGGCGTATTCGGCGCCATGATCGCCACCCACTTGGTCGAGCAGTTCACCGGGGCGGTGGCCACGGCCGCCGCCCGGCTGGCCCTGCGCGGCAAGCCCTTTGGCCGCTACCGGGGCATCACGCTGCGCGAGAGCCCCCTTTCCGCCAAAATAGGCGGGGCGCAGAACAGGCTGCTGCGGGGCCGGGTGATCGGCAGCAAGGGCTTCTACTTCCACGAATCGGGTCGCACCTGGCATAGCCACATGGCCACCTACCAGGTGGGCGACACGCCCAAGACGCTGACGCACATCCAGAGCCTGAGCTGGCCCAACCGGGAGTATTTCTTCGACCGGGAGCTGCAGCCGCAGGACGTGGTGGACCTGGCGCTGGGGGACAGGGACCCCGACACCGTTCCCGGCTTCATTGGCTCCTGCAACGAGGTAGACGGGGTGATCGGCGTCACCAAGTCTGTCAAGCGGCTCTTTTACTTCGGCAATTGGCTGCTGGTGGACGAGATGGAGCGAGACGCCGGCGCGGAGATTGTCGACTACGGCGACTTCCGGGGCGGCCCCGGCGGGCGGGGTGCGCCGGGCTATACAAGCTCCTCCAGTCCTCGCTCGCCGACCGGGGGAGGAGGTGGCTACGGCGGCTACTATAACCCGCGCTACTCGAGCCGTCCGGGCGGAGTGGACTGGAGCAGCAGTTACCGGCGGCACGGGTCGCAAGGGTATGCCGCCGATATGGAGATGCCAGGGGATGATATCGCCTATCGGGTCGACCCCAAAGACTTTGTCGGCAGCTTGTGGGAAACGGGCGAGGACGGCCGGCCCAAACAAACCATCTACCTGGACGGTCGGGAGGTGCCCGTCAGTATCCGCAGCATCAGTTTTGCCCCAGACGGACGGCGCCTGGCCGACGCCTTTTACTACCGTAACAACGAATGGCGACGGATTAAAGACAACAGGATACGAGAGCAAATCGCCCAGGACGTGGCCCAGGGCATCCTGGAAATCGAGGGTGAGCGCGACCTGTGGGCCGTCTATTGACAGGTGAGTAGCCCGATAGGGGTCAATTTATAGAATCCAATTTAAGGAGAAATCAAGAAATGTCAAAGCAAGTAACAGATCCAAGCACTGTGATCGCGCACGAGGAAGCGCCGGAACTGGACGAACTTGAGGCGAGCGTGCAGGCGGTGATGGCCGACCTGTTCCTGGAGCCTGAGGAAACGGGCCTGGTCTTTTTCATCGACCCACCCCTGATGGTGCCCGATTTCGACACAGACCGGCTGCTGGCGCGGCAACGGGAGATGATGGAAGCGTTGGACGAGCCCATCGGCGAGGAGACGAAGGAAGAGAAGCAGATGGGGTTGGCCATGCAGCAAGTCGATATCGAGCAGCGCCACGCCCTGCGCCTGGTGCTCGGCTACGGCGACGACCCGGCCCGGCTGACCGCGCACCTGGAGCGCTGCCTGGCCGACCCGGAGTATGGCTACGGGCCGAATGGGGACAACGGGCGCACCATCGCCCAGGGACTCCAGGCTATAGCCGGCGACGACTTTGGCGGCGCGGTGGCCGAATGGCTGAGCGAGTGGGCCGACTTCCGGGGGGCAGTCCTCGATGGCCTGGCCATGTCCATGCGCAGCATGCACGACGTCACCGAGCTGGAGACCTTCATTCCCGCCTTGCAACGGATAGGGGAGAGCATGCCCGAGCAGACGGTCTGGCGGCTGGGCATCGAGGGCGAGGGCAAGCACCGCGATTTCCAGGGCGACCTGTGGGACGTCTGGAGCGATATCTGCAGCACCTTCGTGGAGTGGTACGACGCCGACAACCATGCCTGGATGGAGAGCCTCAAACGGGCGGCGGCCAGGCTGCCGGACACTATCCAGCGCGCCGCCTGGGGCGACCGCCTGGACAAGAGGCGCCGCATAGCCAGCCTGGAGGGAACTCAGGTCAACCTGGTTAGCCCTGAGGACGACGACACAACCGGGGGTGCCTGGCCGCGCTTCCTGACCATCGCCGACCGGGTCGGGCTGACCCGGTTATCCGGTCACTCGTTTTATGAGCTGGCCTGGGACGGGGGCATCCGGGTGCGCCGCTTCGAGATGTCCGGCACCACCCGCAATCGGATCCGCTTCGAGCACACCGAGCTGGCCGTACGCCTGGCCGAGGCGGTGGCCGACACCCAACCGGAACCGGCCTCGCCGGAGGAGATCGAGGGGGCCTACTTGCGCCGGATGAAAGTTTCTTCGGCGGAGTTGGGACCGCCCCAGGTGAATGGCGTGCCAGTCGAGGGGACGCCGGTGGCCACGTACCGGGCCGGAGACGTGACGGTGACTGCTCTGCACGGGAGCGAATACTTGGCCTACGCGGTCAACGGGGATGCGGCCGTCGTCTTGCACCGGGATGAGCGGTGCGGCGTCGTAGCTGCTCTGCCGGTGGTGCGAGACCGGGTGCGGCGACAACCGTTGATGACCACTCCATTGGATGAGATCGGATCGACCCCGTCTCCCGAAGAGCTGCGTGCCCTGTCCG
Organism: uncultured Anaerolineae bacterium; assembly: GCA_964592085.1. Classification (GTDB taxonomy): domain Bacteria; phylum Chloroflexota; class Anaerolineae; order VGOG01; family VGOG01; genus CAZQDO01. Next base: position 8,702 of record CAZQDO010000134.1, read on the forward strand.
CCTGGGCGGCCTGGTTGGCTTTGGAGAGCGAGAGAAAATAATGAGGAGCCAGGACTGCGAGCTATCCGCGTTTCCTGGCTCCAATGGCTGCTATTCGGCGCTTTTTCGTAGTCGCGTAGACGGAACACACCTTCGTAAGGGGAGGATCTATCTATGAGCTGCGAGCGAGGCGCCAACAGGATCGCCAACTTAGCCCGGCAGGTAGGTATTCCTCACCTGGCGGGCAGAAACGCGTTCTATGCCGGGCTGGCAGCCGGTGCGGCGGGACTGGTAGTCGGAAGCCTGGTCGCGGCCAGGCGGTACAAGCCACGGCTGGCCAGGCTACGCCGCTTCATAAGTCCATCACGAGCAGGCTCGGGGAAACCGGCCCTTTCACAGGATGTGCCGACCTTGTCATCCCGTGCCGGCCTGATGCCTGCCGACGTGAGTAAACTGACCGGCGACTGCCCGACGTGTCATGCCTTTCCCCGGAGCAAACCGGGGATGTGGTACGTCATCGGGGGAGATCCCTATTGCCAGGACTGCGCACCGGAGGCGGCGCGCAAGGCGGGCATGGACCTGGCTATACCACCTCTCTCGGGTGTAGCCGGCTCGGGCATATCCCGGCCGGAGGCCGACGACGATGACCAGGGTGACGACTTCTCACCTGGACGGCGGGTAGACCTGACGCGGGTAGAGGGCCGGGTCAGGGTTCGTGTCGTGACCGACGGCGATAACGTCGGTCGGTGGTATTTCCACGACAAGGCTTACCTGCTGCTGGACGAGGAAGGCCAGGAAAGCGGCCTGGCCATCACCCCGGCGGTGGACGCGTTGCGCGACAGTGACGGCGACGTGGTGAAGGACGAGCGCGGCCGGACCATGTTGCGCTCGACCACCGGCCAGTGGTATCTCACCCACGTGGCTACCGGTAATGGTGTCGCCGGGCCTTTCGAGGGCGTCGACCAGGCCCACGGCCTGGCGTCGATCCTGGCTCAGATCGACTGGCGGCGGGACAAGCTCATGTCGTTCTCCCCGAGGGAGCGGCGCCACATCGGGCGGGTGCTGGCCAGCTACGAGCCGGGGCTGGGGGCGTACGAGCTCAAACGTAGTATGCCCCGCAGTTCTGGGCACAGACAGCCTACCCTGGGCCCTTCGCCGAACCGGCCTCGCTTCCCAGATGCGCAAGCCAAGGGAGCCAGATCAGGGCCCACAGCGGACCGCAAGCGGCGCCCGGGCGACAGCAGAGCGGGGTATGCGCCTTCCCCTTCAACCGGATGAGCGACGAGATGCGCCAGGTCTCTTAGGAGTTGTCCGAAAACAACTCTTCAGCTTTGTCCGTAAATGACAAGCACGAAGTGCAAAGTTATTTACGGACAAAGCCTTAGTGGTTGCGGACGGAAACAACTGTCCGGTCAGGAAGCGATATGAGTTGCACGCGAGACACAGGCAAGGTGGCATTTCTGGCCGGGGGGATCGGCATTCCCCGTTTGGCGAGTAAGGCTGCCGCCATCGGGGTAGCGGCCGGCCTGGTCGGTGGTGTGGCCTTGCTGGCTGTGGCCAGGAAATACGCGCGCCGGGCGCCCGGCCTGGGCGGGCTCGCCGGCCACCGATCCGGGCCGATGCCAGGGACACCAACGGCTCCACGTGACGTGCCGGCGCTGTCGTCTCGCGCCGGGCTGCTCCCCGCCGACGTGAGCAAATTAACCGGTGACTGCCCGGGGTGTGACTCGTCGCCCGAGAGCAAACGCGGAGCATGGTACGTGATCGGCGGGAAGCCCTACTGCCAGGATTGCGCGCCGGGTGCGGCCCGCGAGGCAAAGGTAAACCTGGTCTTGCCGCCCAGCCCTTCCTCGCCGGAGCCGCCGGCGTGGCGTTCCGGAGAGCGACCATCGGTGAAGATGGTCTTTGCCAGGGAGATGTCTCCCCGTTCGCCTTCGATCAAAGCGACCACTATCACCCCCGGCGCCGACACCGATGACGACCGGAAGGGCAAGGCACTGCGTGGCAGAATCCTGGACGCCGAGAGGAGCGTGGAGATCGAGATGGACCGCCAGAGAGTCAAACTGACTTGGGACGGAGCGTCGAAGCGCAGGACGGTTGACGCGGATGCCTACCTGGTGCTGACCGCCGAGGGGGAGGAAACCGGGCTGGCCATCACACCCCGGATTGCGGTCGAGGACGGCCGCCTCCGCATCGACGATACCCGGTGGGGGGTCACCCACCTGGATTCCGGGGTAGTGCTGACAGAAGAGCACTGGTTCGACAACCCGATTGAAGCGGAAGGGCTGGCCTCGATTTTGGCCCAGATAAACTGGCGGAGACCGGTCGAAGATATTTCTAAGCCGGAGATGGCCGATACCGGTAGGACTGTTCGCGCTTACCACGAAGCGCTGCGGGTAGTGAAGTAACGACGAAACCATGTCTTGCGAGAGTAAGTCGAACAAAGTAGTTGCCCTGGCCAGGAAGGTCGGCATTCCCCACCTGTCGGGAAAGAAGGCCTTCTACGCAGGCTTGCTGGTCGCCGCCAGCCAGGCCAGCGTCGTCCTGGCCACGCTGGGGCTCCTGGCGGCTATCAGGGCCAAGGCGCGGGGGAATGAAAGTCCCGGCCAAGAGGCCCCTGGAGGGAATGATCGAAAGCCTGTGGCAATCGTAACCCCCCAGGATATCCCGGCCCTCCCATCGCGCACGGCGATCACTCCCGCCGCGCCCCAGGCGCTGTCGGGCAAGACCTGTAACAATTGCAGCGCGTCGCCCAGGAGCAAACCCGGGATGTGGTACATCATCGACGGCAAAGCCTATTGCCAGGACTGCGCCCCGCGAGCGGCAAGCGAGGCAGACATAGACCTGGCGACCCCACCCCGTCCCTCCCCTGCAAGCGCCCCCCAGATCGGCACGCCGGTGGAAGGCCCGAAGACGCGACGGGATACGATGCAGGAGATACTGGCGTCTGCCAATCCGGGCCGGGTTCGCTTACGGGAGGCGCCGGTAGACGTCAAGACGGCCGATGGATGGGTGAGTATCCCGAATGGCGCCTACTTCGTGTACACCCCCGGCGGGACGGGAACCGGCCTGGCCATCACGCCTTTGCTGAAAAGAGATGGTCAGGGAGGACTCACGACCGACCCGGTCAGTTTGAACGTTACACATTTGAAGAGCGGCATGACGATGGCTGGCCCCTATTCCAGCGTCGAAGAGGCCCGGCGCCTGGTCTCGGTTCTGGCTCAAATTGACTGGAGACGCGAGGTGGATGTGATTTCGAGGCGCGAACTGGCGGCCACACAACAAGTCGTCAAGGCCTATAACGAAGCCCTGGCCGAGGCCAGAGCCAGATCAGGCGACAGGGCGATGGCCGGAAATAGGATACAGCCCGCTGATCTATTCCGGCACTCCAAGTGAGAACGCAAAGACTTACACTTGGTGTTCAGCAGCTACACACGAGCGATTGGCCAAAGCCAAGCTTTACCACTGATTGCGCACATCCGCTTACCCGCACCTGCGGCACCTGCGCCACACCACATATTAGAACTTGCCTATGAAAGCCCTCTTCGTCTCCCTCTCAATTTCTTTCTTCCATCTCAAAATCCGCTCTTGAACGTAGCGCCTGTGCTTCAAGAAATCAGTCGTGTTTAAGAGAGGAAGAAGAGACTCCAGAAACTCAACTTTTCTCTCAATCGCGGGCACAGAAGGGCTCCAGCTACCAGGCTCAATCTGTAGTGTTTCGAAGACCTCGTAATCCCTATTGTGGTGGAGGAACACCTCCAAGAATTGCTTTCGTTTGTGAGGTAGGACTCCGGTGATCACGCTAAAAATGAATCTCATCAAGTCAGCTTCACCATACTTTTTCTCTATGAAGGCAGTAAGGAAGCTGTCAATCCGCTTACTTATCAACGGATCCCCTGTTTTATTTTCGAAAAAGCCAACCAGAAAACTATGCTCATAGATAAGAAATCGTTTCTCCTGCTGCTCATAAGTGAGATGTAGTGTATCGGAAATAATCTTCTCGTGGTTGGGTAATCTCCAGATAAATGTATAGTCTCTGCTGTCATCGTGTAAACTCGCATAGTCAACTTTTCTAAACTGGAAACCCAGGTAGTCGACAACGAAGTTAGGATCGAGTTGGAGAATCGTGTTGAATACGGAACAATTGTAGTCAAAATGACGGTCAATCGCAGCCTGGTAG
>CAZQDO010000135.1:0-12838 GCA_964592085.1 uncultured Anaerolineae bacterium
GGTGTAGCGGGATGCCTCTCCCCGAGGCCGGTTCTCGCCCCTCTTGGCCCCGTTCAGGGAGAGGACACACGGCCTGGGACAGCCCAGGGACGAGAAAGGGGAGCATCCTCTGCTCCCCAAGGATCAAGACAGCTAACTCTTCATGGCGGGGCACCCGACCTTCGGCTGCGAACCCCACGTTATCAGGCGACGATGATCTCGTCCAGCGTCCGTTTGGGCACGTGGTGGACACCCCTCTCGTCCCGCCAATAGCGGACGTCCCCATCAGGCCCTAGCACGTCCAGCACGACCTTCTCCTTGGGCTTGCCTAGCGCCAGGACGAAGAGGATCTCCAGCCGCCCAGGTATTTCCAGAGCCTCCCGCAGCCCATCTCTGTCAATGGAAGCGAGAATGCAGCCACCCAACCCCTTCTCCCTCGCGCCCAGCAGGATGTTCTGAGCCGCAATGCCCTGGTCGAAGGTGAAGATCTTCCTCAGTTCGGTATCGCCCAGTACGACAACGTACGCCGACGGCCTTTCGCCCTCTGGTGGGCCCGGCCAGTCCTTCAAGTAAGCAGCCCACGCGAGGTGAGGAAAGATGAGGGCGTTCCTGGCGGGCTCCCACGAGAGCTTGTACTTCAGCGGCTGCAGGTTGTGCCCCGAGGCTGCGAGCCTCGCCAGGTCAACCAGCTCCCTCAGCGTCTCCTCACCTATCTCGTGCTCCTCGTAGAAGCGCCGATAACTGCGGCAGGTCCGCACCAGTTCCTTGAGCATCTCCACCTCCTGGTTGTTCAGCTCCGCCAGCGGAGCTTCCACCGATTCGATACAATGTTAGGCCAGCTAGCGGCTTTGGTCAAACGGCCCACGGCTGCGCTTCTCCCGGCCGCCACCGCCGCCCGTGTATCCCTGCCATCGGGGACGTTCCTGGCAGCACCCCTTTGCACTGCAAGACCTTGCGTGGTACGATCTGCGCACCAACGTGAGGGCGGCACTCCCAGGTGGCCAGAGCGAACCGCGCTACATCGCTCGGGGCCGCCACCTGAGAGAGCCATGACCCACCGGATTCGAGGCAGGAGCACGACGTGTACTCCCAGACTGCGATCGCGAACGAGGCGCTGGAATCGGTGTGGAGCCGGTTCAGCGACAGGCTGCGCTCTTTCATTCGCTCTCGTGTCCCCGACGACGAGACTGCTGAAGACATCCTCCAGGACGTCTTTCTGCGCATCCATGCCAAGATGGGGATGTTGCGCGACATGGATAGGCTGGAAAGTTGGGTCTACCAGATCACTCGCCACGTGATCGCCGACTACTACCGCAGCCGCCGGACGACCAGCGAACTGTCTGAAGCGCTGGTCATGTGGGAGGATGCCCTCGAAGACGACCTGGTCGCCCGCCTGGCGGCGGACGTGCGGGAGATGGCCGAGGAGCTTCCCGAGCCGTACCGAGAGGCTTTCGTGCTCACCGCCTACCAGGGTATCAGCCAGAAGGACCTGGCAGAGAGGCTGGGCATCTCCTATTCCGGCGCCAAGTCGAGGGTGCAAAGGGCGCGCGAGAAGGTCAGGGATATGTTGATGACCTGCTGCCACTTCGAGTTCGACCGTCGGGGTATGGTCATCGATTACCACGAGCCCCACTGCTGCTGTTGCGCCCTGGCGCACGACCCCCACTGATCCCCACTCTCTCGACTCCGCTCTGGCCCCCTTGCGTCTTTTTCTCCGGATCTTCGTCTATGGGGATAGGACGGATCAAGGAGGCAACAACCATGAGTTTCATTCTCTCACTACTGATGAACACACTGACCCAGGTCTGGCACACCCTGCTGGTCAACTGGCCCTACCTGGCGGTGAGCGCCCTCATCGCGGCACTGCTCACCGTCTACATGGACACGGACCGTGTCTCCGCCTTTCTCAGACGATACCACCGCGCGGGCGTGGTGGCAGCGACGGCGGCTGCCGTGGGAACCCCCCTCTGTTCCTGCGGGACCATGGCCGTCATCCTGGGCATGATGGCGGGCATGATGCCCTGGGCGCCCATCGTCGCCTTTCTGGTGTCCTCACCCCTCACCTCTCCTCAAGAACTGATCTACAGCGCGGGGCTCTTCGGCTGGCCATTTGCCCTCACCTTCTTCGCTTCGTCCATCGTGCTGGGCATAGCCGGCGGCCTGCTAGCCTCCGTGATGGAGCGCTGGGGCTGGTTCGCCAACCAGGCGCGCTTCGTTCAGGAGTGCTGTGCCGCAGCCACCGAGAAGGTGAAAAGCAGAGTTGGTCCCCTGGTTATCCTGCAAGAGACCTTCCGCGCCGGGCGTCGTTTGCTGGCCGTATTCGTGGTCTTCGCCTTCGTCGGCTACTTTCTCAACGGGCTGATCCCGGCCCACTGGGTGCCCACCCTTTTCGGCGCCGGCAAGGTGTACAGCGTGCCCCTCGCGGCCACGCTGGCCTTGCCCTTCTACGTCAACACTGAGGCCTCGCTGCCCCTGGTGCGCGCCCTGCTCGACTCAGGAATGAGTCAGGGTGCGGCCCTGGCTTTCCTGATCACGGGCGCGGGGACCTCCTTCGGCGCTCTGGCCGGGGCGCTCACCGTGGCGCGCTGGCGGGTAGTGGGGTTAGTGATGGCCACACTGTGGGTCGGCGCGATCTGCTTCGGCCTGGCATACGATGTCCTGCTGGCGGTGGGGCTGTTCTAGCCTGCGCAGGGCCGTCGTCGCGAACGCCAAGGCCCTAGAGGGCCTACGATCTCCTAAGGGAAAAACGGGGGCACAACGGGCTCGTGGAGCCCAGGTCACCGACTAAGCGTCAGCCCTGGCCAGGCGCAGGGCCTTGAAGACCCACGGAGCGCCCAGGGTCGTCCACAGGCCTATGATCACGAAGCACAAGAAGCGAACGGCCAGGTACGCCCACGAGCCCTCCCCGGGGGACGCGACACTCAGGCCAGCGTAGAGCGGGGCGACCACGGCCGCGCCCAGCACGAAGCGCGCCGAGCGCTGCCAGATGGGCCCGGCCGGGCTGAACGGTACGTACCGGTGTGAGAGCGCGAACCCCACGCCCGCCCCGGCCAGGGCCCCCATGCCCGTGGCCACGTTCTTGCCGGGCAAGGTGACGAAGAGGACCAGCGGCACGCCCCCGGCCAGCAGTAGCTGCCAGCGCAGTCCCAACTCGGCCAGCCAGCGCTCGAACCCTGGCGACAGCGCCAGGTACAGGCCCAGGGACAGACCCCCCACCGCCCAGCCAGCCAGGATATCTTGGGGAAAGTGCACCCCCAGGTAGAACCGGGAGAAGCCAACGAGCAGGCTGAGGACGACTGCCAGAACCCACAGCCATCGCTGTCGCGCCCAGGCTGCCATCGCTCCCCAGAACACCACCACGAACTGCGCGTGGCCGCTGGGAAGGCCGTACCCCTCGAACCAGGCCAGTTGGAGGCTGGGGTCGAAATCGCAGGGTCGCGGCTGGTGGAACAGCTCCTTCAGTACCGCGTTGAGCTGGCTGGATAGAAGAAGCAAGACACCCACCCGCACGCCCATCCGCACGTCGACGCACCACACCAGCAGAGGCAACATCAGCACGTAGAACTGCGGCTGACCCAGGAAGGTGATCGCACGGAAGAAGACGTGCAGCGCCGGATGAATCTGCTGCAAGGCAGCGATGAGCTGCAGACTGGGTTGGATAAGCCCGTCCAAGTGGTTCCCTACCTCTCCACGGGCTGCCAGGTGAGCCCGGCGGAGCATGGCGCAGAGGGTCGCCCTTGCCGCTGGACCGCGGGGCCCGTGGCGGTTCGGCCCAACCACAACTCCACGCCAGCCGGCCCCTCAACCTCGACAGACCCTCCCGCCCGTGGTATAATCGGCTCATCGGGGCAGGTCTCTGCCCCTCGGTTCCCAATTCGCCTGAGCGGCCGAGCAGAGTCTCAACCGCGGGCCGGCGCACAGGTTGTCGGCTCAGGCTACAGGGATTGTACACCGGTGAGGGAGGTCTGGCCATGAAGCCTTTCGAGAAACTCGGGGCCTTCTACCTGGGCAAGGAATACGACTTGGCCAAGGGCCAAATCCTCGATAGCCTGGTAATGTACGATGCCCGAGACCTGACCACCCACGCGGTGTGCGTGGGGATGACTGGCTCAGGGAAGACCGGTTTGTGCATCGACCTGCTGGAAGAGGCCGCCATCGACAGCGTGCCCGCCATCCTCATCGACCCCAAGGGCGACCTGACCAACATGCTGCTCACCTTCCCCGAGTTGCGCCCGGAAGACTTCCAGCCCTGGGTCAATCTGGACGACGCTCGGCGCAAGGAAATGAGCGTCGAGGAGTACGCCAAGTCCACCGCTGAGAGCTGGAAGAAGGGCCTTGCCGACTGGGGAGAGGGACCGGAGCGCATCCGCATGCTGATGGAAAGCGCGGACTTCTCCATCTACACACCTGGTTCCGATGCCGGCCTGCCCGTTTCCATTCTGGCCTCTCTCGCAGCTCCCGGCTTGAGCTGGGACGACGAGCAGGAACTCCTCCGGGAGCAGATTCAGGGCACCGTGAGCGCCCTGCTCGGCCTGGTCGGAATAGAGACCGATCCGCTCCAAAGTAGGGAGCACATACTCCTTTCAAACATCTTCGAACACTTCTGGCGCCGGGGCGAGGATCTGGACCTCACGGGGCTGATAACCGCAATCCAGGCACCTCCGGTACGGCAGATAGGGGTCTTCGATGTGGACACCTTCTTCCCCGAGAAGGAGCGCTTTGGCCTGGCCATGGCACTGAATAACATCATCGCCGCCCCCAGCTTTCAGACCTGGCTCCAGGGAGAACCTCTCGACCCCTCGCATCTCCTCTACACCACTGAAGGCAAGCCGCGACACAGCATCTTCTACATCGCCCACCTCAGTGACGCCGAGCGGATGTTCTTCGTCACCCTGCTCCTGGAGCAGGTGGTGACCTGGGTGCGCCAGCAGACCGGGACCACCAGCCTGCGAGCCCTGCTCTACTTCGACGAGGTCTTCGGGTTCTTTCCTCCGGTCGCGGAGCCGCCATCTAAGCGCCCGCTGCTCACGCTGCTGAAGCAGGCGCGCGCTTTCGGTTTTGGGGTAGTGCTCACCACCCAGAACCCCGTCGACCTGGACTACAAAGGACTCACCAATGCCGGCACCTGGTTCATCGGCACGCTCCAGACCGAGCGGGACAAGATGCGCGTGCTGGATGGGCTGGAGTCGGCCAGCGCGGCGGCAGGCGGCGGTCTCAAGCGTCAGGAGTTGGACCGCATCATCTCCGCACTCCGCTCCCGAGTGTTTTTGCTGCACAACGTCCACGAAGATCGCCCCATTATCTTCAGTACACGATGGGCTATGAGCTACCTGCGCGGCCCCCTCACCCGGACGCAGGTGCGGGATTTGATGGCAGACAGAAGAAAAACGGCCGTGCCCAGCGTCTCTGAACCAGCGGGGCGCCCGGCCAGCCATGAGGGTGTCGTCGCAGCCGCGGGGGCCACCAAGGTGGTTGAGGGTTACAGCAGTTCCCCACCATCGGTATCCCCGGACATGTCCCAGGTGTTCCTCCCCCTCCGTCTCCGAGAGAAAGACGCAGTCTCCGCCCTCAGCAAAGAGCTTGGGCAGCCGGTGGAGGCGACCGAGACCACCGTCGTCTACGAACCCCGCCTGCTAGCCTTGGGGGCAGTAAGGTTCGTCGATCGGAAGCGCAACTTGGACCAGGCAGAGACCGTGGGTCTACTCGTCCGCTCAGAGGATTTGGGAGCATCCTCCGCCTGGCAAGAGGCCACGGCTGTTGAACTGGACGCCCGGGACCTAGAGAGTGAGCCAGAGTCCCGGGCACTATTTGGGACGGTTCCTTCACAACTCAGCACCGCCTCCAAGCTCAAAGCCCTGGAGAAGGATTTCGCGAATCACCTTTTCGATAGCCAGCAACTCGATCTGCTATACAGCCCAGCCCTCGACCTCTACGGTGAGCCAGGCGAGTCCGAAAAAGACTTCACCCTCCGGGCGCAGTTGGCCGCGCGCGAACAGCGAGACGCAGAGGTGGATCAACTGCGCAACAAGTACCAGAAGAGCCTGGACCGCTTAGAAGAGCGCCGGTCCAGAGAGGAGCAAGAACTGGCCGGGGATCGGGCAGAGTATGAGGGACGCAAGAGAGAAGAACTGTTGTCCGCCGGGGAGACGGTCGTGGGAATGCTAGGCATCCTTGGCCGGCGCTCGTCCAGAGGCCTCTCCACCGCCGCCCGCAAGCGGAGGATGACGACGCAAGCCCAAACCGACGTCAAGGAATCCGAAGAGCAGATCAAGCGCCTGGAGGAAGAGATCAAACAGATGACCCAGGAGATGGAGAGCGAGGCCCAGGCGATAGCGGATAGATGGGAGAACACTGCCGGAGAGATCCAGACCTATACGGTCCAGCCACGCCGCAGCGACATCAAGGTCGAACTCGTAAGTCTCGCTTGGGTACCCTACTGGGAGATCGGCTACCGCTCTACGCGGGGCGGCGTGACCCACGACCGCGTGGTGGCCTGCTGAGTATGCCTGCCTAGCACTCACACTACTGGAGAGATATGCACCGTTCTCCAACGGGCGGGCAAGCCTGACTACTGGCAACCCCAGCTCACTGGCTCAGCCATTGGACACCCGCTCTCCTCTCCGCTCGAACCTCGCTGTACTTCGCCAGGGCAGTATAACGGGTGGCGCTGGCATCGATACTGAGCTGGATGCTGTCTGCACTATCCGTGACCACAGTGGCAGCCCAGGTCCCTACTGGTGGAGAGCTGATCACAACATGGAGTCAAGAGGCGCACGCTGCTATTCGTCGGGAACGCTCCGCGCTCTGGCCGAGGCGCAGGCTGGGGCAGGACGGGTTGGCGAAGGCTTGGCCACGCTCAGTGAGACCTTCGCTCTGGTGGAACAGGCTGACGAGAGACACTGGGAAACAGAGCTCCAACGGACGAGGGGAGAGCTGTTGCTGGCACAGGGAGAGGAAAACGAGGCCGAGGCTAGCTTTCAGAAAGCCATCGACGTCGCCCGCGGCCAGCAAGCCAAGTCCTGGGAACTGCGTGCTACGGTGAGCCTCTGCCGCCTGTGGCAGAGGCAAGGCAGGAAAGAAGAGGCGCGACAACTCCTGGCAGAGGTCCATGGCTGGTTCACGGAAGGGTTTGACACCCCAGACCTCCAAGAGGCCCAGACGCTCCTGCAAGAACTCGCTTGAACGGTGTCCCCGAACGTGTGCCTGCCCGAAGTTCGGACTCGATCACGGACCCGCCACGCCTCCGAGACCTTCGCTGTCAGGCGTATCAATAATCGCTCGCTAGGTCTTCCCAGTTGTTGGTGAACGTATTACCCTGGATGTTGGGGTTGCCTGGCGGTGAGATGAAATGGATGCCCTGGCCGTTACCCTCGATAACGTTGTTGACGATCTGCGGGGATCCACCGTCGATGGTGATGGCCGCATGGTTCGGGTTGGGGCCCAGGTGGTTGTTCCGGATGACCGGTGAGCTCTGATGCATATCTATCAACTCGTGGCCGGCGTAGGAGATGGTATTCTCTTCGATGACCGCTGAGCTGTTGGCGCACACGGCGCACTCGGCTACATGCAGCAGAGTGCAGTGGCTGATCTCTGTCCCGTCGCCGGGATCGAAGGCGCGGTAGTACTCCATTGTGCAGTAAGACAGAACGCCGTGAGCCATCCCGAAGTGATTCCAATCGTAGACCCCTGGACTCGAGCTGTCGGAAGTGATGGTGATCATCTGCTCCGCAGTGCCCACCGCGTGCAACGTGCCGTTGACGATGATGGAGATGTGGTGGCCTTCGTCCCTGTATGGCTCGCCGAAATGGACCCCGCCCTCGTAGGTGTCCTGGGTGTTTACACCCTGCTTGAGGTCGAAGGGCCAGTCCATCAGGTTCTCCACGTCCTGGTTGGCAGCGACGCGAACCACGGTCCCCGGTTCGATGGTCAGGGTGGCACCCTCCTCCACGATCACGTCGCCAACGATGCGGATCTCTCCTCTCCAGATCTCATCACGGGTGACACGACCATGAGTCGTCTGGTTGACGACGGGACCAGGACTCGGGCTGGGCGGCGGCGCAGGTGTCGGTGACTCTGGCTGTGGAGTAGGTGGAACCCGTGTCGGTGTGGCCACCTCTGGCGCGCTGGTGGGCGGAGACCCGGGAGTGCCTCCCCTGACCTGGACCACGACCCTTTCCTCGTAGGGGCCGCCGGGGGCACCGACGACTAGTTTATACATCGTGGTTTCCCGGGGGCACTCCGCTTCGCTACCCGAGGCCCTGACCTCCTCACCTTCCAGGAACACGGGGTATCCCTCAGCGCCCTGCACCTGCCATTCCAGGTAGGTGCACTCACCTCGCTCGATCATTTCCTCCCTGGCCCCGAACTCTACTTCCGGCTCAGTCCCCGGGATGGGCAACAGGTTACACCCCATCGTTCCCACCAGGGCCATGACCACTGTCGCCACGATCACGCTGGACGGTCTGTCTCCCCTCATTCTCCCCTCATTCCTATGCAAAACCTCCCGAAGGTTCAGCACCTTCGGGAGGTTCGGGCCCTACCTCTGGCTGGACAATCGGAACGTCCCCAGGTCAATCTGCGCCGGGCTGTCCTCGTCGAAGTACAGCCAGCCGTCTTCCCACTGGGCTGCATACCCCTCGGCGCCGACGACGACCCCGAAATGCTCCCCGCGAGGTATCGGCTGGCGGAGCACGAAGCGCCCGCTACTGTCCGTCTCTGCGTAAGCGTAGGTCTGCTCCTCGAGGAAGTCCTCCAAGAACTCCTCCACCGTGACATCCGGTTGCAGTACGATGAATAGCGCCCCTTCTATCCCCCTTCGGGTGTCGGCAGAGACGATGGTCCCGCTCACGGTCACGCCCTCTTCTCCGTCGTCCCCTCGGTCTGGCAGGGTGACCGGAAGATCCTCATCCCCGTTGAATAGCGCCACCAAGGAGTAGGGCTCTGTCGTGCTGTGTCCGCCGTAGGTGTTGACCGCGATATAGTAGGTCCCAGTGGTCCTGGGTTGGTACTCGATCCGCTCGCTGTCTGTCTCGCCCCAGGAGTAGTCCAGAGTCTCGCCGTCAGAGTCCACCAGGTAGAGATCGTAGTCGGCTCTCCAACTGATATCCCTCAGCTCTACGATGATGGGGTCCCTCGTGCTCACGTCGATGTAGTAGACGTCGACGTCCTCCTCCGAGCCAATGTAGGCCTGGTACAGCTTTCCAGATTGGAGAGGCCCTGACGCCTCGTCGAGGTCCTCGTTGGGCTCAAACGCGTCCACGTCCTGGGCGGGCTCCTGCTCTTCGGTGAGATAGTTGAGCAGGTTGATGGGTCTCAGCTCGTTCAGTTGGCCCACAGACACTGGGGTATCGTTGTCGTCGACCACGCCATCCCCGTTCGTGTCCACAATGCGCCGGGCCTCAGCCGTGCCCAGTTGCGTGGGCACGCCGATCAGTTGCCCCGCATCGTTGACTCCCGTGCCTCCACTATTTCCACCAGCGATAGTGGTGTCGGTCCGGATCCAGGTGCGTATCACCTCACCGTCGGATAACTCAGCGCTCTCGAACCCGCTGACCCGCCCGCTGGTGAAAGTGATGTACCCCTCACCGATGGTGGGGTAGCCGAAGATGTACAGCTCATCCCCCAGATGCAGGTCGTCAGAGTCCCCAATCTCCACGGCGCTGAGGGCCATGTCCTCCGCATCTACGGGCCTACCGTTCAGGTCGGTAGTGATCTGAAGTAGGGCCAGATCGAGCTGATGGTCGTAGGCCACGACCTCGGCGAAGTACGTCGGCGTGGGTGGGCGATCCTCCCTGGTGGTCATGGCAATGACCAGAGCGTCCATGGGAGCGCCCCCCAGCCCTACCTCGTCGAACATGTCCGTGGCCACGTGTGCGTTGGTCAGCACGAGACCATCTTCCGAGATGATGGTCCCCGAGCCGCCCCAGACAGGCACCAGTTGGCCGCCGTCCCTCACCAGTGAGATCACGCTCACCGCCCCTGCCATGATCTTCTGACGCTGGGCCAGAGGCAGGCCCTCCTGTCCAGCGACGCCGGTTATGGTGACCAGCGCGGCCAGTAGCAACACCGTCAGACAGCCAACCCTGAGCATACCTCGCATGTTGGGCACCCCCTATTCGAACTTCACGGAGGCCAGCAGGGAGCGGAAAGTGTCCTGCTCCTGCTCAAAACGCTCCGCCAGGGTAGCGAAGGTGAAGATGTACTCCTTACCTTCGTGAATGACCACACAGTCGGCTGCCTCGACCACGACCGGAGCAGCGGCCTGCGATCCTCCGGCAGCCTCGGTGACGTAGGCATAGGTCATCGTGCTCGCTTCCGTCCCCTCCACCATCCCAGGCTCAATGTCCAGGACTCTGAAGGCGGTCAGTTCGTCCCCTCTGGCGATAGATAGGGCCACCAGGAGGTCGTTCTGCGTCAGCGGGTAGTCCGGGTTCATCTCCCGGGTGCTGAGCGAGAAGGTCGGCTTGAACGCGCCCTCTCGCCGCACGTCCCTCACCGCAAGCAGTGCATTCTTGTCCACCTGCTCCAGCCAGCGGGCGGGATAGCGCAGGCTTACCGCGCCGTCGTCGCTGGTGAAGGAAACCGTCTGCCCCTCGACCCAACTCTTCACCGCCCAGCCCAGCAACAAGGCCGCCAAAACCAGAATCACAACCAGCAGTTCATCCAGCCAGCCTTTCAACGGAACCGCTCTACGAACCGACTTCGCACCTTCCATGCTGCTCTCCCTGTGCATTCGAATCTGTCACAAAATGCTCGTGTCCCCAGAGCAACCGACCATTCAGTCTCCGCTCGACGGCCCCCACGGGTCCCGACTAGAGAACAGGGCCGATCAGGTCTCAGCCAGCGTCGCCCGGTTCGCCTTGCGCATGAGCCAGAACAGGACCCCAAGCACGACCAGCGCCAGGAGCGCGGCCAGAAAGAGCCCATTCCAGGGGTTGAACTGTAGACCCCGGACGCTGGCCAGATCTCGCACGAAGACAAAAGCCCCGTTCAGCCCCGCCGCCAGAGCCAGCCCCAGAGGCACCCACCACACCGGCTTTCCCTCGAACTTGTCCTGGGCCAGGAAGTAGCCCACGATGCCGGAAAAACTGGCCTGCGCCAGGGCGGTGATGACGATACGGATCACCCCCACTGAGAGGTCCACCCCGGCGTTGGACAACACGTAGTGGATGTTGAGCATAGTGGCGTATCCCAGGCCGGCGGCCGTGCCATAGATCACGCCATCCATGCGCTCATCGAACTCCCGGCTGCCGTACACGGTGTAGCGCACCGCGGCGTACTTCAGGAACTCCTGGGCGAACCCCACCACTAGAACGCCTCCCAGTAGCTGCACGAGAGCGCTCTCGTACAGCCAATCGGACACCCGGAAGAGATCATTGACCAACGGTATGCCGATGGCGGTAGCCAGGAGCGCCCCCAGGACAAAGACGCCGATCACGTACCTCTTGGGCTCTGGCTCCAGGCGATCCTGGAAGTAGAAGAAGAGCATCCAGATAAGGGCAGGCACCAGGGCCAGCAATACACCTGCGGCCAGCAGCAACCATCCGCCGATGGCCGGGTGGGTAAAGCGATTCACGCCCACCACGAGAAGAATGAAACCCATGAGGGCCGCCACCAGCACCCATCCGGCATGCCAGAAGTGGCCCCTCTCGCGGGTGACCCGGGCGTAGTGCTCGGGGCAGTACCAACGTTTACCGATGGTCTTCGCCTCCTCAGCCAACGGCGCCTGACAGACACAACAGAAACGTTCGCTCATGCTTCACAGCCTCCCTTCGGCCTTCCGCTCCAAGAACTTCCGCAGGTGGTCTATTATAGC
This sequence comes from uncultured Anaerolineae bacterium, assembly GCA_964592085.1. GTDB lineage: Bacteria > Chloroflexota > Anaerolineae > VGOG01 > VGOG01 > CAZQDO01. The sequence goes on from CAZQDO010000135.1 coordinate 11,795, forward strand.
CGGCACGCCAGCCCCGGTCAATGCCGTGCATCGATCTCTCATCGTTTCAGACCCGCCATGCAGGCGGGGACGTCTCAGACAGCCGTGCCAGCACCGAGGCCCACACAGCGGGCCCGTGCAACGCAGCACCCGCCGGGCGGATAACCATCAAGGCGTAGAAATGCCACGTGTGCACCAGATTCGAGGTCTAGAGCACGGTGAGCACGAGGGTTGCCAGGGAGATGCCACCGTGCGCCCGGCCGCCTGTCCGCCTTGGACTAGCTACCCATGCCATCCCGGAAGTCCAGGGCCAGCCGAAGGTTGTCCGTGTCGAACTTGGGTATGTCCAGCTCTAGCATCAACCGCAGTGAGTCGGCGTCGTTGACGTCCCAAGAATGTACATCCATCCCTGCCGCACGCACTGCGCCTACTACCTGGGGTGACAACTGAGTGGGATGGAGGTGCACGGCCCTGGCGCCAGCCAATCTTCCGCTCTGGATCGCCACGTGCTCCACCACGTCCAAACCCATCCAATCCTCGGAGCGCCGCTGGAGGAGGTCGATGGCCAGGCCGGGGCACAGCCGGCCCATAGCCAACAGCAGCGCAGGTTCGTAGGAAGTCACCTCCATGGTCTCCCACAGATGCCGGAAAGGCTGCAACTCGCTGGCAACGATCTCCGCTACCTCCGGCTCCGGTCCCTTGAGCTCGATCTCCAACCCCAGGCGCCCGGCGAAGGCCTCCAGCACCTCGCGTAGCGCAGGGATGCGGCAACTGTCCGCGGAGTCACCTCCCGTCAGCTCCAGTCGCCGCAGCTCATCCCACGTGAGAGCGAAGACAGGTCCAGAGGCGTTGGTCCTCCCTTGAAGATAGAAGTTGTGAAAGAGCACCGGCACGCCATCCCTGGTCAACCGCACGTCCATCTCCACGGCGTCTGCACCGAGCTCCAGCGCGCGCTGAAAACCGGCCATGGTATTCTCCGGCACATCTGTGGGCACGCCTCGGTGGGCTACGATCTCAAACCGCGGCATAGGATCTCCCTCCGCTTGGGCGTCGAGGGCTTTGACC
>CAZQDO010000136.1:0-12686 GCA_964592085.1 uncultured Anaerolineae bacterium
GGTATAGGCCCTGCTCCTCGTAGTAAGCCCAGAGTGTTCATCGGATCTTCGTCAGAGGGTTTGAGGATTGCTGAGCACCTCCAATTAGGGCTAGAGCGGGCGGCTGAGTGTACCATTTGGTCACAGGGCGTTTTTGGTCTCTCCAGGGGGAACCTCGAGAATCTCGTTGAAGCTGCGTCGCAATATGACTATGCTGTGCTGGTCTTGACCCCAGACGACCTCATAACAAAGAGAGGCAGGACCGAGAATAGTCCACGGGACAATGTCCTGTTCGAGCTCGGGTTCTTCATGGGAGCGCTTGGCAGGGATCGCACATTCATGGTTCACTGTCATGATGGCTCTTTCGAGTTGCCCTCTGACCTAGCGGGAGTTGCGCGGGCGACCTTCGGAAAGCGGGCTGACGGAAATCTTGAGGCGGCCGTAGGACCAGTCTGCACGCGACTGAAGCAAGCGATGGGAGTCAGTTGAGCACACCGCTGGCACTGTGACTCAGCATATACACTTCGGGCTAGCGCACTTACTCTTTGGGAGATTGCCCTCTTCAGTCGCAACGCTGAAACGTGCCCTATGTCATGCCCGGCATCAGCGCAAAAGGCGAAAGAACCCTACAGACATCAGGAGAAAGCCGGACCATCCTCTACTTCACCCAGCAACTCCAGGCACTCTGCGGTGTTGTTATACTTGTAGTAACACCACAGAGCAGGAGGGAGCAATGCCCACCATCAAAGTCATTCTCAACCCCGTCTCAGGGCGGGGGGCTGGCCAGCAGACGGCTGAGGTCATCCGCCAGACGCTGGCGGAAGCGAAAGCGACGTTCGATATCGTCGAGACGACTGAGCCACTCTCGGCCGTGGCCCAGGCCGCGCAAGCGGTGCGCGAAGGATGGGACATCATCGCCGCTGCGAGCGGTGATGGCACAGCCAACGAGATGCTCAACGGCATCATCGAGGCCAGCCTGGGCACACCGGCCTGGGAGGCTGGAGAGCCTGCCGCCAGTGCCCTGGGCCTGATCCCCATCGGCACGGGCAACGACTTCGCCTGGAGCATGGGTGTGCCCATTGGCGAGGTGGCCGCCGCCTGTCGCCTGCTGGCCGCTGCGAAGACGCGGGTGGTGGACGTCGGTCGCGTGGAAGACGAGCTGGGAAATGTGCGCTACTTCGGCAACAACTTCGGCGCTGGCTTCGACGCCGCCACCACCGTGGAAAGCTACAAGCTGCGTTACCTGCACGGGTCGCTGGTCTTCCTGGTGGCGGTGCTGAGAACCATCTTCCTGTACTACAAAGCTCCCCTTGTGACGGTGCGCTACGACGGGAAAGAAATGGAGCTGCCGCTGCTGATGGTCTCGGTGGCCAATGGCCGCCGCACGGGAGGCATGTTCATGATCGCCCCACAGGCGGTGCAGGACGATGGCCTGCTCGACGTGACACTGGCTCGTCAGGTGAGCCAACTGGGCATCTTTCGCCTGCTGCCCTATTTCATCAAAGGCACCCACGCCACCCAGCCGACGGTGACGGTGGATCGGACGGCCCACATCGTGGTCGCCTCGGAGCAGGGCCTGCCGGTGCACGTGGACGGGGAGATCATGCGCACTGATGCCCACCGGCTGGAGGTCAGCGCGATGCCGCATCGTCTACGGGTGGTGTGCCAGGAAACAGAGTAACTGCTCAGACCGGAGGGGATGTGTGGCTGGGAGACCTGCTGTCAACGAATGGTGAAACGAATAAACGAATGAACTGTGGCCTCAGAACCATTCGTTTATTCGTTGGCTATTCGTTGACAGAGAATGCTGGAAGCAAATTGATTGCCCGTCTGGGTACGGAGCGAAGATGTCAATAGGACATGTCTTCATCGCCGCCGTGTTCGGCTACCTTGTCGGCTCTTTCCCCACCGGCGTGCTGGTGACCCGGCTGCTGGGGAAGCCAGACCTGCGCTCCAGTGGCAGTGGCCACACCGGCGGGCTCAATGTATCCCGCCTGGCTGGTCTCGCCTGGGGTGTGTTCACCATGCTGGTGGACGTGGGCAAGGGAGTGTTGGCCGCACGGTTGGCGGTGAGGTTGACAGGGACTCCGTGGGCGCTGCCGGCAGCGGGCATGGGCGCCGTGGCCGGCCACTGCTGGTCGGCCTATGCCGGATTCGCTGGGGGAATGGGACTGAGCACGCTGGGGGGATTGTTGCTCTGGCAACAGCCGCTGGCGGTGCCCATCGCCGTGGCGCTGTGGGGGCTCGGCTACCTCCTGCTGCGCAACAGCCCGCGGGCGGCGATGCTCATGACCGTGCTGATGGTGCCTGTCTTCTGGCTGCTGAGGAGCGTCGGCCACGGTTCGTTGGAAGCTGCGGTGCTGGGCATCGGTGGGGTGGGGGTGATCTTCGTCCGCCACCTCACCCAACTGCACCTGTACGACCAGCGAGCGATGGCTGAGTAGCTGGAGCTTTTCTGCGAATAACGGGGCCCGGTGGATACCTTTCTCGCCGGGCTTTATTCTGAAGACTTGAGGACAGGATTCGAACCTCGTCCAAAATCAAAATGAGGAGGATGTTCATGGCTATTCCGATTGCCCTACAACTATATACTGTCCGGGAAGCCCTGGTCAAGGATTTCGCCGGGGTAGTGACGAAAGTCGCTGAAATCGGCTACGTCGGTGTGGAACCCGTCTTCGGTTTTCCCGGAACGACGACCGCAGAAGCCACCAGGCTCTTCAAGGAGCTGGGGCTCGAGGTGCCGAGCGCTCACACGCCGCTGCCCGTCGGGGAAGACGCCAGCAGAGTGCTGGACTACATGGCCGCCATGGGCTGCCAGCGCATCGTCTCCGGGAAAGGGCCTGACAGCTTTGCGACGATGCACCTCATCGAACAGACCTGTGATCTGTTCAACGAAGCCCACGCGGTGGCGGCCGAGAACGGCCTGGCGTTTGGGATTCACAACCACTGGTGGGAGTTTCTCCAGGTCGAAGGCCGGTACGTCTACCAGGTGATGCTGGAGCACCTGGATCCAGGCGTGTTTTTCGAGCTTGACACGTACTGGATCAAGACGGCGGGCGTGGACCCGGCCAAAGTGGTGAGGGAACTCGGCCCGCGCGCCCCCTTGCTGCACGTCAAAGACGGCCCGGCTGTCAGAGACGAACCGCACGTGGCCGTCGGCGATGGCGTGCTGGATTTACCTGGCATCGTCCAGGCCGCCGATGGCGCAGCGGAATGGCTGATCGTCGAGCTGGATCACTGCGCCACCGACATGATGGAAGCGGTCGAAAAAAGCTATCAATACCTTATAGGAGGAGGTCTGGCTCGTGGAAACAAAAGTTAAAATCGGCATCATCGGCACGGGGAGCATTTTCGGAGCCTACGTCAGGGGATGCCACGGCTTTGACATCCTTGAAATCGCGGCCTGTACCGATATTGACCGCCGTAAAGCGGAGGCCAAAGCCGAGGAGTTCGGCATCTCTCGCATTTGCTCCGTCGAGGAGTTGCTGGCCAATCCGGAGATCCAGATCGTCGTCAACCTCACCGTGCCAAAGGCCCACGCCGAGGTCAACCTGGCCATCATCAACGCCGGCAAGCACCTCTACTCCGAGAAGCCCCTGGCCGTGACCCGACGAGATGGCCAACGGGTTCTCGCTGCTGCCCAGGAAAAGGGCGTGCGGGTCGGCTGCGCGCCAGACACCTTTCTGGGTGGCGGTCCGCAGACCTGCCGCAAGCTGGTTGACGATGGCTGGATCGGCGAGCCGGTGGCGGCGGTGGCGTTTCTGCCCGGCCACGGCCACGGCCCTGAGTCCTGGCACCCGAACCCGGATATCTTCTACCAGGTAGGGGCAGGCCCGATGCTGGACGTGGGACCGTACTACATCACCGCGTTGGTTAACCTGTTGGGGCCTGTGAAGCGGGTGGCCGGTTTAGCTCGCATCTCTTTCCCCGAACGCATCGCCACCAGCGAGTTGCATCGCGGACGGAGAATACCCGTCGAGGTTCCTACCCACGTTACCGGGGTCCTCGAATTCGTCAGCGGGCCGGTAGCTACGGTCATCGCCAGCTTCGACATCTGGGCCGCCAACCTGCCTCACCTGGAGGTCTACGGCTCCGAGGGCACCCTCAGCGCGCACGACCCCGGCTGCTTTAGTGGCCGTGTCCTGATCCGCCGGGCCGGGGCCAAGGAATGGAGTGAGATGCCCCTCACCCATAACGCTGAGGTGGGCCGGGGAATCGGCGTAGCGGACATGGCCCACGCCATCGCCTCCGGCCGTCCCCACCGGGCCAGCGGCGAGCTGGCCTATCACGTGCTCGACGTCATGCAGGCATTTGGGGAATCGTCGGAGACTGGCCGGCACATTGAGATCACCAGCCGTTGCTCAAGGCCCGCCCCTCTGCCCCTGGGGTTGATGGAGGGTGGGTTAGAAAGGTAGTGCTTCAAAGTCAAACGGGGGTTGGAAAAGCATCCAACCCCCGTTCTTTATTTCTGCCCGCTTTCGAAGCTTGACAGTCTCAGTGGATGGAAGTTTCGAAGCCTCTGCTGCGGTTTTCAGCCTGAAGGTTGTCCTCAGCTTCCCCTGCGCCTCCTGACCAGCACAACTCCCAGGCCGGAGAGCTCGATCAACCCCGCCAGCCCTATCCAGGGGGCCACTAACTCCAGCTTGTTCACCGGCACCACGATGCCACCGACAGGCGCGGAGCCGATGGCCGCCGGCCCAGGAAGCTCACAAAGGAGTTGGTCACCGTTCCAGAATACTCCGGTGTTCCCTTGCCCATTGATAAACGTCACTTGCGTGCCACCCGCTGGCAGGGCCACCATCACCTTGAGGCGGATGGTCGCCACCGTAAAGTTCCCACCAGTCTGCCCGGGGGGAAGGATAGCTTGAGAGAACTCGATAGTCCCTTGAGTATTCGAAGCGGTATTCATAACATTAAGGCCTGGAAGACTGCCCGGCTCAATTTGAGAAGCCGGATCGCCTGCGGCATCAACCACCTGGAGAAGCGTTGGATCGAAGTGGATCAGGAATCCCACTGCACAGAAAGTCACCCCATCCGCATCCAGGGGGACGTGAAGCACGACGGTGTCTCCGACCTGGACGGCCCAGGCACTTGGGGGGCTGAAGCCCATGGTGGCGCAGCCCTGTTGAAGCGGCGATGCCAGAATGGGCGCGGCAAGCAGAAGAAGCAAGACGATCCCAAGGGCTGTCCGCATCCCATGGCGGAGAAGTGTAATGGGGAAGCGGTGTTGAGATGGAAAGATATTGGATAGCGGCATGAGTTTTCTCCTTTCAACATCATAAGTTGTGGGTTCCTCGTTCCATAACGCCACACCCGAACCCCGCACAGATTTTAGCGAGCCCCTACTCTCTCACAAGGGGTTGGCAGATCAATGGCACTCCCCCCATTGTGAAACGAGAACACTGAGGTCAGCCGTGTTCACCCACCCGTTGTCATTGAGATCGGCTGAACACCCGACACACTCTCCCCACTGGGAGACCAGGACGCTTAAGTCAGCAGTGTTCACCCACCAGTTGTCATCAAGATCCGCCGAGCAAAGGGTGGCGGTCTGGATCGTAACCTGGTAGTCCTCCACCTCACCGTCCGATGCTTGCCCGGTGAAGCCCACCGCGCCGTCGGTGGTGCAGCGGAAGCGGGCGTAAGTGGTGCCCACCGCCGCATCCGCTGGGACCACAAAGCTCAGGCTGTTGGTCCCGGCTGCCAGCGCCCGACCAGAGAAGATGGCCTCGCCACCGTCGGCCCAGTCGCCGTCGGCGTTGAAGTCAATCCACGCGCTCAGGTCGCAGGCGGCGTTGGCCACCACGTCCACGTTGGCCGTCTCGCCGATGCGTAACACGCTGCTGAAGAAGGTGACGCCGTCCTCGTCGTCATCTCCCGCGCAGGTGCCGTACACCGGGTCGCCGGCGTTCGTGTCGTCGCCGTCAGCGTTGGCCGCAGGCTGACCGTCGGCCTCCGCGTCCACGCAGGCGCCCAGGTACACGTTGCTGCTGAGAATATGACTTGCTCCTGTGCTTGCCAGCAGCGTCGGATAGGTTGGGTCGGGCGCATCAGCAAAGTCCAGCCTCAGTTCGTTGGTGAAGGTACAGGTGACGGTCTCGCCGGCCTCGAGGTTGATGGTGGCCTGCCTGTTGCCGAGATGGGCAGTGGAGGCGGTGCCTGCGGGGTCGCTGTCCACGCAGTCCAGGTTGGTTAGGACGTAGCCTCCCGGTGTCACCATTGGATCGGTTTCAGTGACGGTGTAGGTGCCAGGGGTGACGTCATTGAAGGTCCGACTCCCACCGTCGTTGAGGTTGAAGGGGGTGGGGCCGCCGGGAACGTCGTTGGTGAACTGGAAGCCCATGCCGCCAGCAGGGTCGGTCACCTTTTCGATGACGATAGTGCCGAACGCAATGACCGTCACGCCTGCCTGGCTGCTGTTGTTGCCGGGATTGGTCTCCACCGTCGTGGTGGTGATGACGGCGGTGTTGGTGAAGGCGCTCGTCGCCAGGGTAGCTGACAGTTGCCCTGTGATGGTGATGACGCCTCCTTGCCCGTTGGCCAGGTCGGCCACGTTCCACACGTAGCGCGTGCCGGCGACCTGGGTGATGGCCACACCGCTGCTGATGACGCTGGTGTTGGTCACGCTGACGGGCACCACGTCGGTGATGACCACGCCGTCGGCCATGCCCGGCCCGGCGTTGGCGAAGACCAGGGTATAGGTGATGGCCTCGCCTGGCGCAGCGGTTTCCGGCGTCACGCTCTTGACGATCTCAAGATTCACCTGCTCTACCCCCCCTTCACCCAGGGTGAAGTTGCTGCCCAGATCGCCGACGCTCACATCCCGGAAGATGACCTGGTCACCGGAAATGGCATCGGCCGTAGCGATGTCCGAGAATTGACCCGTGGTCCCACCACGCTTGAGCAAGCGGTATTTGCTGGCCTCAGTGCCCGGCCCCTCGCCCATCCCCGCCTCGCTGAAGTCAAAGACGATGTCCAGCGTGCCGCCGTTGCTATTCACGTCCGTCACGTCTACGTACCAGTGGCGCGTCCAGCGGCGTGGGTTGGGGGCCGCGCCCCAGTCACCGCTGGTGGGCATGTCATCAGAAGTCCAGTCGTTGTTTGCAGTCTTGTGACCCAGCAGCAGGTAATCACCACTATCGGCCAGAAAGCCGCGGTCTTCGACGCCCATCCCGGCGGAGTGGCCGATGACATTGCTGCCATCGGCTTCGAGGCCGATCCCGGCCACATCCAGATCGAAGTCGCCGTTGCCACCGTCGTCGCCGTCGTAGCGGTCATTGCTGATGGCGATGTCGTACTTGGCGCTGAGATAATTCTCCACCAGGTTGCGCTGGGCGGTATCGAGATCGTTGCTGTAGAGGATGACTTCGGCCAGATCACCGTCGAAAAAGTGCTGGTTGGTCTGGATCGATCCCAGGGTGATCCGGGAGGGAGCCGTCAACGAGACTGTGCTGGCGTTGGCGGTCCCGGTCGAAGTCCCATCCACGAACTGGGCGATCTGCCCGTTGCTCTGGGTGCGGCGGAAGACGGCGATATGACCGCCGCCATCATTGAAGGTGCTGCCAGATTGCACGGTGACATCCCCACAGCCGTTGCCGGTGGAGAGTTTGCCACCTACCAGGGACATCCCAAAATCGCCCGTGCAGCCGCCCACTTCGGCATCCACCAATCCGGCACCCGCATACCATTGGGTATGGTTATTGTAACTCTGGGTTGTCGAGAAAACAGCCAGGATGGTGAAATCATCCTGGATGACCCGCGTGATCGCCAGTTGGTCATCCGAACCGTCGAAGTGCAGGACCGGCAGGCTGTTGAGGGCACCTGTCGCGTAGGTCGGGATATTGACGCCCGTAGCGTCCACGCCATTACCAGAGACATCGCTCCAGGGGGAAACTCCGTCCCCGTCGTTCAATCCGCTGATCGCATCGGCCCGCAGCCAGACTTCCAGGGTTGAAGTCCCATCATTCAGGCCCACGCCGCCCGGCCCGGTGCCGGTGTCGTCGTTGTGGATGGTGCCCAGGCCCTGGGCATCGTTGAGGGCCGCGTTGGTGGGGTTGGAGAGGTTGACGTAAAAGGTCTCATCCGGCTCAAAGGTCGTATCCCCAACAACATCCACGGTGAGGGTTTGTTCAGTTACACCCTCCCCAAAGGTGAGGGTATCGCTACCCGTGGCATAATCGCCGGGCTGCAAGGCGATGTTGTCGGCGGTGGCCCAATCCACGCCGCTGGTGCCGGCAGGACAGACCCGCGTGACTGTAAACTGGAAAGCCGTCGTGCCGCTGTCTCCTTCGGCCTTAGCAACATCATTGATGGACAGGGTGTTGTCCGTGGGATGGAGTTCGTAAGCGCCGATGTCGCAGACCGCCGAGCTACTGCAGTCCCCGTCCGCCGGGCGGGCTTCCCCGCGCTGGTCGGTGCTCAGGCAAGAGCCGTTATCTCCGGCATCCACCGCCGGGCTGCCGATTGGCAGGGCATGGGTCCAGGTGAAGCCGCCGTTATCAGCCAGGGGTGCCAGGTTCGGATCGGCGGTCGAAACCGGGGTGCCGCAGCCGCTGCTGGTTTCCATCAGGTTGCCGACACTCGTCAGGGTTCCACCGTTGGAAACGCAGTCGTTGGTCGCGGTGACGCTGTCGGCCAGGATGGTGTTCTGGAGGGTCAGGCTGGCCGCGTCCACGTGATAATTGTACAGGCCGCCGCCATCGTCGGCGGTGTTATCCGCGAAGGTGGCGTTGCTGATGGTGACGGTGCCGTTGTAGTTGAACAGGCCGCCGCCGTAGCCGCTGCCGGCGTCGCCGGGGCCACTGCCCGTGCCGCCACTGCCCCCTTGTACACTGTTGCTAGAGAAGGTGCTGTTGGTTACTGTGACGGTGCCACCGTTGTTGAACATCGCACCGCCCAGGCCGGCGCCGCCACCGCCACTACCGCCGCAGTCTCCGTCGGCATTGCCGGCTGCACCGGCGCCAAAGCCGCCGCTGCCGGAGGTAGCGGTGCCCCAGCCAGCGCCCCCACCGCCGCCGCCAAAACCACCGTTGCCGCCGTTGCCGTGCCCCATTGCCCCCGCCCCGCCGCCGCCCCCAAATCCCCCCGCGGCCTGAGGGCCACCGAGACCGCCATTATCGCCGCCGCCATCCCCACCCCTGGCAGTACCGCCCCATACAAAGTCACCGCCATCGCCACCCACGGCTGTGTTGCCTGAGAGGGTCACCCTTTGCAGGGCCAGCGTACCTTCGTTGAACACCGCACCGCCCATCCCGGCGCCCCCACCACCTCCGCCGCTCCAGCCATCACCATTCTCTCCATGTTCACCTGTCGCGACCCCATTACTCAGGGTCAGGTCTTTGAGGGTCAAGTCACCGGCCGCGTCCACGTAGAAGAAGCGCAAATCGCCGCTTTCCCGGGCGAGAGTCGCCCCGTTGCCGTTGATCGTGATCGTGCTGGTGATCGGGGGCAGGGCGTTACCACCATGCCGACTGGTGTGGGTTTCGGAGAAGGCATAGGTACAGCCAACGCTTAAGTCCAGGGTGTCGGCCCCCGGCGTGTCGTTAGCGGTTGTGATCGCGTCCACCAGGGCGCTGGGTGAGCAGGCCACCGGCTCTTCCGTTGAGACGACTACCGCGGTTTCATCACTGTCAACCCCGCCCTGGGTGTCGGTGACGGTCAGAGTAAAACGTAAGGTTGCAGGTGAAGCCGGAGCCGTGAAGGTCGGGGACTCTGCCGCCGGGTCGCTCAAGGTCACCGCTGTGCCGTGGGTTTGCTGCCACTGATACGTCAAAGGTGTGTGGTTATCGGGGTCATTGCTCCCGCTGCCATCCAGGGTGACCGGGGTCGAGATGAGGGCGCTCTGATCCTCCCCGGCATCGGCGTTGGGGGCCTGGTTGAGGACCGTCACCACAACCTGATCACTTGACCCGGAGTCCCCACGGGCATCAATGACCGTCAGGCTGAAGATGACATCTGCTGGGTCAGCCGGCGCAGTGAAGGTCGGCTTTTCAGCGGTCGCATCGCTCAAAGTTACTTCCGGACCAGTGATTTGTGACCAACCATATTTCAAAGGAAGATCGTCATCGGGATCATAACTGGCGCTGCCATCCAGGGTGACGAGGGCATTGGTATCTACGGTCTGGTCTGGCCCGGCATCCGCCTCAGGCCCCTGGTTGAGGACCGTGATGATCACTTCATCCGTAGCGGCCGCGGCCAGCCCTAGGCTATCGGTGACAGAGAGCGTGAAACCGAGTTCGGTCGGATCGCCCGGTGCTTCGAAGGTCGGTGACTGGGCGGCCGGGTCGCTCAAAACCACCGTCAACCCACTGGTTTGTTCCCACGCATAGACCAGGGGTGTGTCCCCATCGGGATCAAGGCTCCCGCTGCCATCCAGGGTGACAGTTGCCTGGGTATTCACAGTTTGGTCGGATCCGGCATCGGCAGTGGGGGCCTGGTTGGTGACCGTCACGACCACCGTATCGGGTGTGGGGTCAGGCCAACCGATGGTGTCGGTCACCGTCAGGGAGAAGACCAACACCGTGGGATCAGCGGGAGCCGTGAAGGTCGGGGACTCAGCCGCGGCATCGCTCAAGGTCACAGCGATCCCGCCGGTCTGAGTCCAGCCGTAAGTTAGCGCGGCACTGCTGTCGGGATCATAGCTGGCGCTGCCATCCAGGGTCACTGTGGCAATGGTGTCCACAGTCTGGTCTGTCCCGGCATCAGCAACAGGGGTTTCGTTATTCACGTTGACCGTTGCTGAACTGCTGTCGCTGGAGGAATCGCTGTCGCTTGCCGCGGCGATGCTGGCCTGGTTCTCTACAATGCTCCCTATGGGAAGATCGTCGCTCAAGACCCCGGTGATGGTGATGACCCCGCCAGTCCCGCCGGCCAGGTCCACCACATCCCAGACGTAGGTGGTCCCGCCGCGCAGGATGATTGCCGCACCCACACTGGTGACGCTCAGGCTGCTGTGGGTGAGGCTGACGGGGATGGTGTCGGTGATGACCACGTTGGTGGCCGTCTCAGAACCGACGTTGCTGAAGTTCAGGGTGTAGGTGATTGGCACACCGGGCAAAGCGGAGACAGGCGAGACCTGCTTATCAATCACCAGGTCGGGAGATGAAACCGCCCCTTCACCCAGGGTGAAGTTACTCCCCAGGAGCGTGACGCTGACATCCCGGAAGATGACCTGATCGCCCGAAATCTCACTGGCCGTGGCGACATCGCTGAACTGCCCGGTCGTGCCGCTCCGTTTGAGCAGGCGGTATTGAGGGGGATAGCTGGGTGTACCGCCGATCCCGGCCTCGCTGAAGTCGAAGATCAGGTCCACCATGCCGCCGTTCTCCCCCACATCCGTCACGTCAATATACCAGTGGCGCGTCCAGCGGCGCGGGCTGGGGGCTGCGCCCCAGTCGCCGCTGGTGGGCATGTCATCAGAGGTCCAGGCGTTATTGGCGGTCTTGTGCCCCAGCAGCAAGTAATCACCGCTATCGGCCAAAAAGCCGCTGTCCTCGACGCCCATCCCGGCGGAGTGGCCGATGATATTGCTGCCATCCGCTTCGAGGCCGATCCCGGCCACATCCAGATCGAAATCGCCGTTGCCGCCATCGTCGCCGTCATAGCGGTCATTGCTGATGGCGATGCCATATTTGGCGCTGAGGTAGTTCTCGACCAAGGTGCGTTGGGCCGTATTGATGCTTGTCGTGTAAACGATGGCTTCGGCGATCTCGCCTGTCAGGTTTGATCCGGAGTGAAACGCCCCGATCTGCAAAATCCCTGCATCGGAAAAACCCGGAGCACTATCATTGGTCCCAATAGAACCGCCGTTGAGGACCAACTCAGCCTTGTCAGCCCCGTCATAGCGGGCTGTCAGGATGATATCGTTGTTGGCCTGGTTTGAAGAACCTTGAACAACGGTGCCATTATGGTATATTGCTGGCACCCCATTTGGAACCCAAAGGGCGTGGTTCCCACCATCGCTGCCAGAAGATATGAGGTTATCCATGCCACTACTCGTGCTGGATTTCGAGACCGAGATCTTGGTGTAGGCATGATTGTCTCCAATCACACCCGACCCGGCCGTTCCCAGATCATCCCCGCCATCGAAACTCAGCAAGGAGTTGCTGTTGGGCATCCCGGTGCCATAGGACGGCTGCCGGTCTGCGGTTCCCTGGGAGACGTCATTCCCGCTGCCGCTTTGATCCTGCCAGCAACCCACTGCTCCGCCTCCACCAGCGGCGGAAGTGCAGTTGCTGTCACTGTACACCCCCACCTCGCCTTTGAGCCACAACACCAGGGACGAAGTTCCATCGTCCAGCCCCACGCCGCCCGGCCCGGTGCCGGTCTCATCGTTGTAGATCGTCCCCAACCCCTGGGAATCGCCGATGACGGCATTGGTCGGGTTGGTGAGATCCACGTAGAAGGTCTCATCCGGCTCGAAGCTGGTGTCCCCGCCCACGTCCACCGTGATGGTTTTGGATGTGTCGGAACCGGTGAAGTTGAGGGTCGTGGCGCTGACCGCGGTGTAGTCTGTTCCGGCCACTGCGGTGCCATCGGCAGTGGCCCATTGGACGCTGCTATCTCCGTTGGGGCAGTAGCGGGTGACGGTGAAGGTAAAGGCCGTCGTGCCGCTGTCCCCTTCGGCCTGCGCGACATCATCAATGGAGAGGGTGTTGTCCGTGGGATGCAGTTCGTAGGCCCCGATATCGCAGGTCGCGGTGCTGTTGCAG
>CAZQDO010000137.1:0-12473 GCA_964592085.1 uncultured Anaerolineae bacterium
ATACCCTGCGGTGGCCTTCGTCTCGCCCCAGACTGGCGACGACGACATCTACCTGCTGGATCCCCTCACCGGCCAGACAGCCAACCTCACCGCCCATCCCGCCGATGACCGCGATCCGGCCTGGTCGCCCGACGGCACGCGCCTGGCCTTCGCTTCCCACCGGGATGGCAACTGGGAGATCTACCTGTGGTCGGCGGCCGATGGCTCCGTAACCCGCCAGACCACCGATCCCGCCTACGACGGCGCGCCGGCCTGGTCGCCCGATGGCACCCGGCTGGCCTTCGAAAGTTACCGCGACGGCAACCTGGAGATCTACCTGCTGAACCTGACTGCTGACAGCGCCCCGGTCCGCCTGACGAAAAACCAGGCCGGGGATTATGTCCCGACCTGGTCGCCCAATGGCCGTTATGTCGCCTTCACCTCCTGGCGCGATGGCGACAAAGAGATCTACCTGGCCGACCTGGAAGACGGCACAGTGCGCGACCTGACCAACTATCCCGCTGCCGACGACGAAGCCCCAGCCTGGTCGCCCGACGACACGTCCATCGCTTTCACCTCCTGGCGCGATGGCGGCGCTGAGCTGTACGCCATGCGTCCCGATGGCAGCGGACAACGGCGCGTCACCGCCTACGACTTGTACGACGGCGCGCCGGCCTGGTTCCCCGACGGCGTTAAGCGCAGCGGCATCATCTACACCGGCTACCAGGAAGGAGAGCCCTTCGAGGTCTACGATCCCTACCGCCCCGGCACCTATCACCTCTTCACCGCCTCCGTGGACGGCAGCCCCCACACCCGCAGGACAGCGCTCTTCGAGCAGGCGTTCCCCGCCGATGCCACCGACCCCACCGTGGCCAACTCGTTGCCCTGGGCCGAACTCACCCGGCACCTGCCCTACCCGCGGCTAACATCCACTCCAGCCCCCACTCCGCCCCCTGGCAAGCTTTACCCGCTGCTCGCGTTGGAAGATATAGCCGTCGCCGACCCACGCCTGAACGCCGCCGTCATCGAGAGCTATCGGGCCTGGCGAGAGGAGGTGCACGCGAAAACGGGCTGGGACTACCTGGGCCAGCTCTCTGACGTCCTGCGTGATCCTGGTTACGTCAGCCGCAAGCCCTACGGCTATCTCACCTGGCACAAGGCTGGCCGCGCAGTGGACCTGCGCTTCGAGCTGCCCGACCCCGATGATGGAAGCCGCGACCAACTGCTGATCGTCCGCGACGACGTCGGCCAGCGAACCTACTGGCGGCTGTTCATCCGCTGCCGGGTTCAGGATGGCACTCAGGGCCGCCCCCTCACCGAGCACCCCTGGGTGTTCTGGTTCGTGCTGGACAAGGAGAAGGAGCCCGAAGCCTACGAAGCGGGCGGTCGCCCCACTTCTATCCCATTGGGCTACTACGAGGACTTCACCGCCATCGCCCGGCGGCATGGCTGGCAGCGCATCCCCGCCTTCGAGGAGGAGGACTACGACTGGCGGTGGGACAGCCTGGGGCGGGAATTCTGGCATTATCAGAAGGTCGATGGCCTCACCTGGTACCAGGCCATGCAGCAGATTTACCCAAGGGAAACCCTGCAAGAGTTCTTCAACTGGGAGCTCTGCCTGGAGCGAGGGCAGACAGAAACGGTGCTGCGAGCCAAGGGGGTGCCCACCCCTACCCCGACACCCACAGCCACGCCGACGCCAAGCATCCCATGGCAAGCCAACATCACTGACATCACAGGACGTTTCCAGGCGCTGCCGCTGGATTGCGAATCGCGTTCGGCGGTGGACTGGGCCGCCTACTTCGGGGTAGAGATTGACGAGCTAGAGTTTTTCCACAGCCTGCCGCAGTCCGACAATCCCGACAAGGGATTCGTCGGCGATGTGTACGGGGCGTGGGGGCAGATCCCGCCCCAGCCCTACGGCGTGCACGCTGAACCCATAGCCGCGCTCCTGCGGGCCTACGGGCTGGACGACGCCCAGGCTGTGCGGAACTTCCCCCTGGACGCCCTGCGAGCGGAGATCGCGGCAGGTCGGCCAGTCATCACCTGGGTCACGGGGCAGGTAGCCTGGGGAACGCCGGTTCCCTATACCGCTTCCGATGGACACAACACCATCGTTGCCCGCTACGAACACACGGTCATGGTCATCGGCTACGACAGCCAGGAGGTGAGAATCCAGGATGGAGCGCGGGTGTACACCCGGTATTGGGGCGATTTCGAGCGCTCATGGGGTGTTTTGGGAAACATGGCCGTCATCATGCGTCCCTCAAAGGAGAGAGCACCTTCACGCCATGTCCACCCCTCGAAGCTTCCCCTGCTTGAATGAGGCCACGGCCTGAAACCCTGCCTGGTGTGCCAGTGTCAGGGCCTGGGTGATGCTGCGAGTCGAGAG
Source organism: uncultured Anaerolineae bacterium (assembly GCA_964592085.1). Lineage (GTDB taxonomy): Bacteria > Chloroflexota > Anaerolineae > VGOG01 > VGOG01 > CAZQDO01. The sequence goes on from CAZQDO010000137.1 coordinate 2,372, forward strand.
GCAGTTGACAATCCAGGCCAGATGGTCTATAATATACGTACACAGAAATTGACGTTAAGATGCTGTCCAGATAGGCTTTTGGGTAGCAGAAAAATATGCTTACGCCTCGACGAGGAACAAACGTAATGGAGGTAATGGAAAGGGTTTAGCTACGGCTCGTTTAGCCGTAGGCATGAAGCCAGCACATGCAGGCCAGCCCAATGAGTCCCAGATCCGAACTCGGTCCCTACAGTTTTCTTTCGGATGTCGTGAACTCTAAAGTACCTTGATTATATCACGAGTAGTAGCCCTACTCGATTCCGCAACGTGACGCGAAGTCTCCAGATGCTTAGCTCTGGAGCAAGCGGTTTCAGAAATCTCTGTTGCTATCCTCAGAGGTGTTCCGAGAGGAAGAACAGAGATTTTTGTTTATCCAGCCGGGATGCGTAGAAAGGGTTACTGAGATCTCCCGGGAAGCCCTTGAAAACGCTCTCAGCCCCCGTCCTCCGTTAGCGAAGCGGCGGCGTCGCCAGGGAAGTCATCCTGCAAAAGCGCCGCCCTGAGCCTGTCGAAGGGTCGCCCCAGGGACGGGGCTCCGAGCACTTTCCGGAAAGAGTTACCAAAGGAGGAGGTGAGAAATGTCAAATGACAACCGTTAGGCTAAGACCAGGTGAGTCTCAGCAAAGCCTGCTCAAGCGCTTCCGCAAGGAGGTAGGTAAGGCTCGTATCCTGAGCGCCGTGCGCAAGAAAAGATGGTTTATCTCCAAAAGTGAGCTGCGCCGCCAAAAAGAGCGCAGGGGCATCCGAAGGGCTAAGCGAAAGCTCGCACGAATGAGAAAGAGACAGCGATAGTAAGGACGAGGGTTCCAGGAGCAAGACATGGCCAGGAAGTGCCTGATCGAGCGCGAAAAACGTAGGAAATACAAGGTACGGGGGCACAATCGCTGCCAGCGGTGCGGACGTCCCAGGGGCTACATGCGTCGCTTCAAACTGTGCCGCATCTGCTTCCGGGAGCTGGCCCTGGAGGGCAAGATACCCGGCGTTCGCAAATCAAGCTGGTAGAGTGATAGTGACACAAGTTGAGGAGGTGATAACTGTGAAAGTGAAGGCTTCAATCAAACGCCGTTGCTCGAAGTGTAAGATTGTCAAGCGCAAGGGCGTGCTATACGTGATTTGTGAGAACCCTAAGCACAAACAGAGGCAAGGGTAGCTTTGTCCGAACGGGCCTGTGGCCGCGCAAGTTGGTGTCGGGTCTCGGCCACAGGCGCAGGCTATGGGAGAAGCAACAAGTAGCAGGTGATAGAGATTCACTCAGATGGCAGAGTTCGAATCACAGAGACAAGCGAATAAGATTCAAGGACTGCTGGACAAGGCAACTGAGCAGGGGTATGTCACCCTCAATGAGATAATGGAAATCTTCCCCAAAGTGGAGGAAGGTCTGGCTCAGCTACAGGATATCTTCGCCTACCTCTATAGCCAAGGCATTGACGTTTACGACAGCGAGGAGGAGAGGGCCAAGACAGAAGAGGAATCCAGCGCAGATGGAGGCCACAATAGCGCTTTCGACTTGAGCATCATCCCCACCGATGACACCGTTAGCTTGTATTTCAAAGAGATGAGCAGCATACCTCTCCTGACACGCGAGGAGGAGGTGAAATTGGCCAAACGGCTGAGACGAGGGCAGGAATCACGACGCCAGTTGGCCCGAGATAGCCATGCCCCCCAGGAGAAAGTAAGGCTGAAACACCTGGTCAGAGTGGGGGAAGAGGCACGCCAGCACCTCATCAAGGCCAACACCCGTCTCGTGGTAAGCATCGCCAAGAGATACAGAGGACATGGAGTGCCCTTCTTGGATCTCATCCAAGAGGGCAACCTGGGCTTGATTACGGCCGTAGAGAAGTTCGATCACCGCCGGGGCAATAGGCTTAGCACCTATGCCACCTGGTGGATCAGACAATCTATCAGCCGCGCCCTGGGCGAGCAAGGGCGCACTATCCGCATCCCTGTCCACATGAGCGACCGCATCAGGAAACTCTACAAGACAGCAGAACGGCTGGAGCGGGAGCAGGGACGTAGACCCACCCCGGAGGAGATTGCCGAGGAGATAGACATTGAACCAAGCAAGGTGCAATGGATGATGAAGGTCTCGCGCCGCCCTCTCTCCCTGGAGCGGCCAGTGGGCAAAGAGGGAGAAACCGAGCTAGCAGATTTCATCAAGGATGAAGAGATCCCTGCACCCTCAGACGTCGCCTCCCAGCACTTGTTGGCGGAGAAGATAGAAAACGTCCTCTTTACTCTGACTCCGCGCGAGGCTCGCATCTTGCGCCTCCGTTTCGGCTTGCAGGACGGTCACAGTTACACATTGAAAGAGGTAGGGGATAGATTCGGCCTGACCCGGGAGCGCATCCGCCAGATACAATCTGAAGCCCTCAAGAAGCTACGTCATCCCCGTCGCACCCGCAAACTGCGGTCCCACATGAGTTAACGGTTCGCAGATCAAGATATGGAATGCATACTGTGAAATCGCTTGGTTGTACAAGGATTGTTCCGCGAATATCGCAGGTCTACGAGGAGGCTGGAAACGATGGCGGAAGTAACCGTGTATGGTCTTAAAGGCTCTTTAGGATCTCACCATTGGGCGGTGATTTTGAAGGATGTGAATGCGGATCGATACTTGCCCATCTGGATCAGCCCCTTCCAAGCAAATGCCATCGCCATCCATCTAGCAGGTGCTAATGTAAGGCGTCCCCTCACTCACGATCTTCTGAAAACAGTCATTCAGGAGGGGGGAGGCGAAGTATTTCACATTCTCATCAACGACTTGGTCGATGATGTTTTCTACGCAAAGATCATTATGGCTCTAGCCGGTCGTCATATAGAGATAGATTCTCGCCCCAGCGACGCTATTGCCTTGGCTGTCCGGATGAAGGTTCCCATCTCTGTAGATGAGGCAATTATGAGGAGGGTATCTGTTGCACTTCAACCTGGGGTCAAGAAGACCTCCCGGAAAGAGAAGGAAATGTTGGCAGTATTCCGTGATTTCATCGATAGCCTTGATCTCGAAGACTCGTAACGACCGAGCTTACTTGGGGAAAAATGAGGAAGCACTCAAAGCGTACCCAGAAAGGAGCACGAACAATGTTTTCAGTTGGCGACGAAGTAGTACACCGCATTCATGGCGCGGGCATCATCACCGAAAAGAAAGAGATGCAAATGGCCGAGGCAGCGCATCGTTACTTTGTGATCGAAATGGTCGGCCCCCATTCAACGCTGATGGTGCCCATAGACGAGGCCGAGCAGTGCTTACGACCCGTTTCTAAAATGCCCACCTTGCGTCGTCTTTTGACGGACATATTGGCAGGAGAGCCAGGCAACCTGCCCAAGGACTACAAAGCGCGGGCGGAACAAACTGGGGACAAGCTGAAATCTGGAAAGATAAAGAAGTGGATCGAGGTCGTCAGAGATCTTACTTACCTGAAAGAGCAACGACCCCTGGGCCAAACCGATCGGCAGGGGTTGAACCGGGCCATACATCTTTTGGCCGCAGAGCTTGCCCTGGCACAGGGGATGGATCGGGAGAAGGCCGAACTCTTTCTTGCGTCCATCGTCGCACACCGGCACGAGCTCAAGGAACAACCGGCTAGCACTTCGGGCTGGTTACAAACAATAAGACAAAGGGTGATGAAGCCATTCACGAAAGGCGAGACTCAGGCGGTGGCAAGTGCAAGGTAAGATTCTGATTCTCGAGGCCAAGGGGCAGAGAGTCGGTCCCAAGCTGCATAAATTCTGAAGGAGGGGCGTATGCGAAAAAAGAAAGCCAAACAGAGCAAAGAAAAGATCGAGGTGATAGGCACGGTGACAGAAGCGCTCAAGGGAGGACGCTTCAAGGTGGAGTTGGACAATGGTCACGAGGTCCTGGCCTACGTCAGCGGTAAGATACGGAGGTACTACATCCGCATCCTCTTAGGCGACCAAGTCAAGGTCGAAGTCTCACCGTACGATTTGGACCGAGGGCGCATCGTGTACCGCTACAAGCGTCCGCAGTTTGCCAGGCAGACTACGTGACTGTGGGCTTCGTATCTGGTCTGCTTGTTGCTTTTGAGCGATTCGTGTTCTGCTAGCGAGGGAGGGATGTCCAATGTCAGACCAACACAAGGCTGTTGTATGTCAGCGATGCGGACGCGGTTTTATGCTCACCACCACTTATCGCGACCTTTTGGGCCGGCGAGGGGCTAGGGTGGTCACACCAGTGCTGTGCACGACTTGTTTCTTAAGGGGCGGGCCACTACCCAAACAGCGCGGCAAGGTGAAGTGGTTCAACCCGCGTAAGCACTACGGGTTCATCATCACCGGGAAAGGCGAGGAAGTCTTTTTCCACCAGCACCAGCTTCTTAAGGGCAACGAAGTACACAAGGGACAGACGGCTCAGTTTCATGTGCGCTATTCAAATAAAGGGCCAGAAGCGTTGAACGTGGAATTGCTTGAGGAATGACCCCACGCGCCCATCCAGGTTCGACCGTATACGGCACATATTGCAGATGCGGGTAACGAGCACGCTCCCAGTGATCTAGGCTAGTTTTACGACAAGAACTACAAGGCCAGGAAGGACTTTGGGGCAGTTTGTTGAGGGCAGAAGAAGCACAGAAAGCATAACCAGGAAGGGGCAAGAACGATGTTTTCAGTTGGCGACGAAGTAGTACACCGCGTTCATGGTGCAGGCATCATCACCGACAAGAAGGAGATGCAAATCACCGAGACACCTAATCGCTACCTGGTGATTGATATGCCTGAATCCGATTCAACGCTGATGGTGCCAACTGATAAGGCTGAGCAGCGCTTACGGCCTGTCTGTACGATGAGGACCCTGCGTCATCTTCTTACGGCTATATTGACAGGACAGCCAAACAAGTTGTCCAAGGACTACAAAAAGCGGCAGGAGCGAATCAACAATAAGCTGAAATCTGGAGAGATAAGCAAGTGGATTGAGGTCGTCAGAGATCTGACCCACCGGCGAGAACAAGGTCGGAGATCCAAAATTGATCGGCGATTGTTGAAGCGGGCCAGGTACCTTGTAGCTGGAGAGCTTGCCATGGCCCAGGGAATTGAGCTGGAGACAGCCGAGAGTCGTCTTACGTTCATTGTCGAACATCCGAACGAGTTCAAGGATCAACAAACTAGCACGGGATGGCTGCGAACACTATTACAAAGGATAAGGAATGTACCGCAAAGGTCAGATAGAACGAACTCTAATTGATGAGTACCCAGAAACAATCTGATGGGCGCGAGACAGCCAAGCGGCAACTTGTAAGAATCCTAGATGAAGACACGATAGACCTGCACTTTGTGTCCACTTTGGCTGGTGATCGCAGTATGTCAACCGCAGAGAAGAGAAAACTTGCCCGCCTAAAGGAACACCGTGGCAAGAACCTGTATTCTGATCTGCTCTTCATGCTCAGTCATCAATACTTGCCTGCGGAACAAGCTGAGAGAATTTGGAATCGTATCCTCGAACACAAGGCTGAGATCAACACAGCACTTGGGCGTAACGTCGGCATCGCTGTAGCGGCATTGGATTTCCTCTCAAATATCATCAATCAATTGGATTCTCCTATGTTGATTGCTGAATCGAAGATGTCCATCGTAGCCGATATCGCCCTGAGAGATGGACTAACCGGTCTCTATGATCGCTCCACTTTCCTCACCAAGCTACGTGATGAGATTCGACGCTACGAGAGGTATGGTAACGAGGTGTCTTTGATTATGTTAGACATTGATAATTTTAAGCAAATCAATGACCAATATGGACACCAACGGGGCGACTGGGCGCTCTTGAGACTCAGTAGAATCATTCAAAGTGAGATACGGGATGTTGACATTGGCGCGCGCTATGGTGGAGAAGAGTTTACAATCGTCTTGCCTCAAACCGGAATCAATGAGGCTGTTTCTCTCGCGGAACGTATGAGGCAGCATGTGGAAGAGGAATATGCCAACGATCTTAAGATGACAATCAGTCTAGGGGTAGCGACCTGCTCGAAAGATGCTCAAACGGCCCATGCTCTGGTGCAGCAAGCGGATAAGGCCCTATACCAGTCAAAAATGAAGGGAAAGAATCAAGTAACAAAACTGTGAAGGTCAAGCTGAAGGCTGATTTTAAGGAGGTGTTCAACACGATGCCCAAGATGAAGACACACAAGGCAACAGCAAAACGTTTCAAGATCACCGGCAGAGGAAAGCTGCGCCGGCGGAGACAGGGACGCAGCCACCTGCGACGCAGAAAATCAAAGCGGGTTCTTCACTCCCTTTCTGAGGACCTGTCCGTAGCCAGGGCAGATCGTAAGCGGGTGCGGCGCATCCTCGGATTACGTAAGCGGAAGTGAAGACAATGATGCCTGAGAGGACGGGCTATGGGAAACGTCAAAAAGTGGCGCAAGAAAAAGATCGCCAAACACAAACACCGAAAGAAACAAAAGCGTAACCGGTGGAAGCGCCGTCATTAAGTAGAGCGCAAGAGTAGGCCAAAATGCAAGCAAAATCAGGATGAAAATATGGCAAAACCAAGAATAGGCTTGTTAAACAAAAAGCGGGGAAACTTTGCGATTCAGGAAAAGTTCGCTGGCGCTGATAACGTTGTTGATGAAACAGGCGCTGAGGTGAAACACCACGAACAAGCGTTGACTGAGGCCGGCTATAACGTCCACCAGATCCGTTGGGGACCAAACTTCATCCCTGACCTACAGAATGCACAGGTTGACCTCGTCTTCAACGTCTCCTGTTTGGTAGAGGCCGCCATCTTGGAGGAATTCGAGATACCCTATGTTGGATCCGACACCTTCACAATAGCCATCGCCACCGATAAGGCGCTTGCCAAAAGGCTTTGGCAGCACGCAGGCCTACCGACATCGCCTTTCCACGTGGCCAGAGGGGAAAGAGACTGCGAGGTATTCAGGGACCATCCCCCGTTCGAGTATCCGCTTTTCATAAAGCCTGTAGCTGGCCGCGGCAGCGCGGGAATCAACGATACGTCCGTTGTCCACAACTACGACCGGTTGGTCAGCGGAGTCGTGGAGAGGTATGAGACCACCGGCCAACCGGTCCTCATAGAAAAGTTCTTGCAAGGGAGAGAGATAACCTTGGGTGTCCTGGGCAATAATGATGAAGACGCAAGAGTTCTCCCTCCCCTGGAGATTGTGTATCGTGAAGGGAGTGTCGCGCTAACCTTTGAGAAGAAAGAGCTAGATGACGATTCTTTCTTCTGTCCCGCTCCGCTGACTGCTGAAAAGACCAAAATGATGCAGCAGTTGGCGTTACGAGCCTACTGCGTATTGGGCTTTAGGGATTACGGGCGAATAGATATGATATTGACCAAGGAAGGACCATTCCTGTTGGAAGGAAACACCTTTGCAGGGCTGATGTGCACGCCCCAAGAAAAGCCTCACAGCTACATTGGCTTTATGGCTCGCGCGGAAGGAAAGGGTGGCAAAGATCTGCTTGATGAAGTCATTCGGGTGGCTATGAGGAGACTCAGTCTGAAAACATAGGCACGCGATGCCAGCACCACGGTTAGAGATAGAACTCGACAAGATAGTGCACAATTCCCGGGAACTGACTGCGCTGTATAGTTCCAAGGGGATTGGCGTCACCGCCGTCACGAAAGGCGTTTGCGGCTCGCCGGAGATTGCGAGCGCCCTGCTCAAAAGCAACATTAGTTCCCTCAGCGATTCGCGCATCGCCAACATACGAAAGATGCGGGAGGCCGGCGTAAAAGCGCAGTTTATCCTCATACGCTCTCCTATGCCCAGCGAGGTCGAGCAGGTGATCGCACTCGCTGACGTGAGCCTCAACACCGAAATCTCCGTTATCCGACTTCTCGCCGAGCACGCGGCCAGGCGCGGCAAGATCCATCGGGTCATTCTGATGGTCGAGCTGGGAGACCTGCGGGAGGGCATATTGCCCTCTGACATCAAGCCGATAGTGGAGGAAACAATTGGCCTGGAAGGCGTCGAACTGATAGGGATAGGAACAAACCTTGCCTGTTTTGGAGGAATCAGGCCGACAGAGGCGAAAATGCGGGAATTGTCATTGATTGCTGACAACCTTCACCGGGAATACGAAATCAATCTTGAAATAGTCTCAGGGGGAAATTCGGCAAACTACCAGTGGTTCGTTTCGACATCGGATGTCGGTCTTATCAATCACCTGCGCATCGGTGAGGCGATACTGTTGGGGTGTGACCCGCTGACCCGGAAGCGGATTCCCAACCTGTATACGGACGCATTCACGCTGGTTGCTGAGGTGATCGAACTCAAGACAAAGCCCGCTCGGCCCTACGGCGAGATCACCCAGGACGCGTTTGGTCACGTTCCGGTATTTGAGGACAGAGGACGCATGAAAAGGGCGATTCTCGCCCTCGGAGAGCAGGACGTTGACGCGTCGGGAATAACGCCCAGTATAGCAGCAAGCATCCTGGGAGCAAGCAGCGATCATCTGATCCTCGATGCCAGGGACTCTGGCCTGGAGGTCGGAATGGAAGTGCGGTTCGATGTCAATTATGGTGCACTGCTCAGGGCGATGACATCGCCCTATGTCGAAAAAGTGTACCTGTCCTGATCCGCCAGTCTGATGGCTGGTATAGGAGGTGCGGGGAACCACCCTTATTTAACCGACATATGTTGTCATCTTCTACACGGAGATTCGACTGTGCAAGCGGACAGATTGGGGGTTTAGAATGAGTGTCATCCTATGCGCTATTCGAGGAGGACCGGAGTGCCAACCGACTATTGCCCAGGCCATCAGCCTGGCACAGGAGACTGGCTTCCCGGTGCATTTCTTGTATGTTATCAACCACGGTTTACTGTCAAGTGCAAACGGCGCCCAGGCTCGTGCCATATCAGGGCAGATCCGGCAGATGGGCAGATCTGTCCTGCGTACAGCACTGGCCTGGGCCAGCACGGAAGATGTCACGGCCCAGGGAGTGATACGCCAGGGCAACGTTGGAGACGAGATTGCCAGCCTATGCTGTGATCTTGCAGCCGATTACCTCGTTATCGGACGACCCCGGCCTCACGAAGAGACAAACATCTTCCCCGAGAACCTGCTTCCACAGTTTATCCAACAGATCGAAAAGCAGACCGGAGCCGAAGTGGTTCCGCTGGATGGAAGTGCCAGGTGAAGCGAGGCAGACGATGAAGACCGTTGTAGCCGGCGCATTGGGCGAATGTGCCCACGTGGCAGGAGTGATCAACTTCCTGCGGCTGGCGGAGGCCGCCGGCTGGCGGACGGTCTTCCTCGGTCCGGCGGTGTCCGTCGGGGAACTCCTGAAGGCAGTCCGCTGCGAGAAAGCCGATCTGGTGGGCGTCTCCTACCGGCTGACCCCGGAGACGGGGGAGCGGTTGCTGGCCGAGTTCGCGGAAGCAGCGGACGACCTGCGCACCGCTGGGGTACGTTTCGCCTTCGGTGGGACACCGCCGGTGGCCGAGCGGGCGCAGGCCATAGGCTTCTTCGAGCGGGTCTTCGACGGCAGCGAACCGGCCGAGGCTATTCTGGCCTACTTGAAAGGCCAACCCCACGCCGGACTGACCGAGGCCGACTTCCCCCAGACCACCATGGAGCGCATCCACTGGAAGGCCCCCTTCCCCATCATCCGCCATCACTTCGGCCAGCCAACAGTGGAGGCCACCCAGGAAGGGATTGCCCGCATCGCCGAAGCCCGCGTGCTGGACGTCGTCTCGCTGGGCATTGATCAGGACGCCCAGGCCAACTTTTTCCATCCAGAGCGCCAGGACCCGCGTCGCACAGGGGCGGGCGGCGTGCCGGTGCGCAATCCCGACGACTACCGTGCCCTCTACGCCGCCAGTCGTCGCGGCAACTTCCCCCTGATGCGCACCTACTCCGGCACTGACGACTTCATCCGTCTGGCGGAGATGTACGTGGAGACCATCCACATCGCCTGGTGTGCCATCCCCATCTTCTGGTTCAATCAAATGGATGGTCGTGGCCCCTGGGACCTGGAAGGCTCCATCCGGGAGCATCAGAAAGTGCTGGCCAGGTACGGCGAGCGGGGCATTCCGGTCGAACTGAACGAGCCGCACCACTGGGGGCTGCGCGACGCGCCCGACGTGATCTT
>CAZQDO010000138.1:0-6583 GCA_964592085.1 uncultured Anaerolineae bacterium
CGCTTGCCGTCCCTGGCCACTCTGGGGATGGGGATTGTTTTCTTCGCCATCGGTGCCCTTGTCTTCCGCAAGCGGTTCGCGTAGGACAAGCTGGCGGCTTGTCCCACAGGAGACTCTCGTGCGAGTGATTGATCTGGCCCTCAAAGACCTGTTGCAGATCGTTAGAGACTGGAAATCGGCGCTCTTTCTGGTGGCGATGCCCATTCTCTTCACCCTCTTCTTTGGCTTGATCTTTGGCTCCAGCGCGGAGGGTGATCCTCGCCTGCCGGTGGGCTTCGTAGACCACGACCAGAATAGCGCCCTCAGCACCAGCCTGCATACTCTGTTGGAGGCGTCGGATGCCGTCCGGCCGGCGATCCTGGAGGAGGATCAAGCGGGCGAGCAAGTTGGCGATGAAGAGTTGGCGGCGGTAGTGATTGTGCCAGCCGGCTTCGGCGAGAGGGTGCTCGCAGGCGAGGAGCCCCGCCTGACGTTCATCGTTGACCCCAACACGGCAGCCGGGCAGACGGCCAGTAGCGCGGTACAGGCGGCGGTGACGCGACTGATGGGCGCAATCGAGACCGCACGGCTCAGCGCCGAGGCGTTTGAAGCGAGGGAGGGATTCGAGAGCCAGGCAGCCCGCCAGGCTTACCTGGATGAGGCTCTGGCGTTGGCCAGTGATGCCTGGCTCCAACCGCCACTCACCATTGCGGTCGAGCAATCGGGGGCGCAGGCCGAGGAGGGGGAGGAGCTATCGGCGAACGTCTATACCCAGTCGTCGCCGGGGATGATCGTGCAGTTCGTCGTTTTCGGGCTAAACACGTCGGCGATGGTGCTGGTGCTGGAGCGCAGGTCCAGGACACTGCAGCGCTTGCTGACGACACCCATTACCCGAACGCAGGTGATTGCTGGCCACGTACTGGCCATGTTTCTCGTCGTCTTCCTCCAGCAAGTGTTGTACGCTGCTTTTGGCCAACTGGCCTTCGGCGTGGACTACATGCGCGAGCCGCTGGCCATCCTGCTGGTGATGGTGGCGCTAGCGCTGTGGGTCGCCAGCCTGGGGCTGCTCATCGGCGCGGTCGCCAAGAGCGAGGAGCAAGTCCTGATGTGGGCTCTCATTGCCATGTTCGTTTTCTCGGCCATGGGCGGCGCCTGGTTTCCGCTCGACGTCACGGGCAGGACCTTCGCGGCCATAGGCCACTTGATGCCCACAGCCTGGGCGATGGATGGCTTCCAGAACATCGTCCTGCGCGGCCTGGGCTTGAGTTCGGTGTTGCTCCCGACGGGCATCCTGTTGGCCTACGCCGTGGTGTTTTTCGGACTGGCGGTGTGGCGGTTCGGGTTTGAGTAATCTAGCCATCAGGTTGCTTTTAGTGAGGAGGTGATGATCCATGACTATCACAAATCATCGTGCAGTTGATGTTCTCACTTCAATTGCCCAAAGACTGGTAATGACCGGCATGTATACTTCGCCAGAGGAGGCTGTGGAGGCCCTGGCTTTGGCCCAAATAGATCGCGAGATGGAGAAGTATCGAGAGCGGATCGCCGACTTGGAAGCTAAGTATAGGATGAATTTTGAGGAGTTCACGGTCTACCTGCGCAATCGGGCGACGATGGAGGAGGAGATAGACTGGGAGGAGTGGGACGACGCCAGGATGATGCTGGAGCTCAGAGTGAAGAGCCGAGAGGCGATAACCAACCATGCTGCCGTCTGTAACTGAGTTGTGGGATATATTGGCTAGATGGCCAGAGACTAGCAATCCCCGCATCATTGAGTATGAAGCTGATGCTGGCGTCGTTTTGATGTACAAGATCAGGTGTGATTTGCCTGAGGGCCACTCCTTGCAAATCCGCCTTCGCTTGAAGGCCGGAGCAATACAGTACTCTTATCAGCTCTTCACCTCTAAGCCGGTTTTGCGTTGGGACAATGCGCCTCATCACTGGAGCTTGGCTAACTTTCCTCACCACTTCCACGGTGACACAGATGCCAAATGTCCCTCCGGTCTGAGTGGCGACCCACTGGCTGATCTACCGTTAGTATTGGCTGAGGTGATTAACTACATTAGGAGGTAGTGTGAGATGACAAATGTGATTGGGGCATCGGATATCGAGCCCGTCGAGATGGTGCCGGGCGTGTGGCGGCGAACCCTCGCCTGGGGTGAGCGATTGATGGTCGTCCAGGTGGTCCTGGAGGAAGGAGCGGTGGTACCGGCCCATCGGCATCCCCATGAGCAGATTACCTATGTCATTGAGGGCAAGCTGTCCATGAGTGTCGAGGGACGAAGCTATGTCCTCGAAGCGGGAGATAGCCTGCTGTTCCCGGCCAGTGCGGAGCACGGGGCGACGGCTCTCCAGCGCACCCTGGTCGTTGACACCTTCTCCCCACCGAGGGAGGAGTACAAGTGACGAATAAGCTCGTAGCAAATACCAAACCGAAAGGAGTTCAGAGAAAAGAGAAATGGTAAAGATCAGATTACGTCGCATGGGCAAGAAGAAGCAACCCAGCTACCGGGTGGTAGTGACCGATTCGCGAGCGCCGCGCGACGGGCGCTTCATTGAGGTAATCGGGTTCTACAACCCCCGCACGGATCCGCCAACTGTCCAGATAAAGGAGGACCGAGCTCTTTATTGGCTGTCGCAAGGGGCTCAGCCCAGTGATGCAGTGGCCAGATTGTTGAGAAACAAAGGCACTCTCGACCGCTTCGCGCGTTTGAAAGAAGGGGAGAGTCTGGAATCTCTGTTAGCGGAGGTGGTTGTGGAAGAATTCTTGGCCGATGAGGTTGCTCCAGTGGCCGAGGAGCCGCTGGAGGAAGAAGAAGCGTCAGCGGAAGAGGCTGTACTTACTGAAGTCGAAATCGTTGAGGAGGTGCCTATCGCTGATTAAAAAGAACCTTCTGAGGAGGAGCTCATAGATGCGCCCCTTGGGGAAGCAATCCAAGAGACCACAGGTGAACAAGCTGACTAGCTCAGAATATCACAAGCAAAGGAGGGCGATCCAATGAAGGAGCTGATTGAGTACATTGCAAAGTCGCTGGTGGATGATCCATCACAGGTCCGTGTGGACGAGATTGAGGGTACCAACTCCGTCGTCCTCGAGTTACACGTAGCTCCAGAGGACATGGGGCGGATCATCGGGAGGAAGGGACGGGTGGCCAATGCCATGCGCACCCTGGTGAGGGTAGTTGCTGCTAAGCAGGGCAAGCGAGTTACCCTGGAGATCGTCTAGCGCTTCGGCTGAGCTCAGTGCAGGCGCTTCGGCTGAGCTCAGTGCAGGTGGCGATCAAGGCAGGGGCTCCACGCGTGCCCCTGCATCAAATAGCAGTGGGATGGCGGAGCCACAACCTGTGATAGCAAATGAGGCTGGGCCTCGTTACCTGGTTATCGGACGGGTAGCGAGGCCCTGGGGGACACGGGGCGAAGTGAAGGTGGAGATCATGACCGACTTTCCAGATCGCTTCTCCCTGTTGCGAAAGGTCTACCTGGGGCCAGAGGCTGTACCTTTTGCCCTGGAGGGTTTTCGCCTGTTTAAGGGGACGGCTCTCCTCAAATTGGAAGGTTGCCACGATCGGACCGCGGTCGAGAAACTGCGGGGCCAATGGGTGCAGATTCCAATCGAGGAGGCCGTGCCTCTGGAGCAGGACGAGTATTACGAGCACCAAATCGTCGGCCTCGCTGTCTGGACGGCTGGAGGTGAGCATCTGGGCACGGTGGACGAGGTCATCTCCACTGGATCCAACGACGTTTACGTGGTGCAGGGCGAGGGGCGAGAGATCCTGATTCCAGCCATCGAGGACGTGGTACTGGAGATCAGCCTGGCCCAGGGTCGGATGATAGTAGAGCTAATGGAGGGGTTGGTTTAGGAGGTTTCGGTGGCCGAGGCCACTTCGACTAAGCTCAGTGCACGCAAATACTGGGTTGGCTTTAGCAGCGTTCGCGGGATAGGGCCGATGAAGTTCAGGGCCCTGCTCAATCACTTCGGCGATCTGGAAGAGGCATGGCACGCCGACGCGCGCGAGCTGAAAGAGGCAGGGTTGGATCAGCGTGCCCTCAGTAACCTCATGACCGCACGCTCTACCATCTCGCTGGATGGGGAGATGGAGAAGATCGAACGCCAGGGAGCAAAGGTGCTCACCTGGGACGATCCCGCCTACCCACCCCGCCTGCTGAACATCTATAATCCGCCGCCCGTGCTCTACGTTAAGGGAGAGATCCTGGAAGAGGATCAGTGGGCGGTAGCGGTGGTCGGAACCCGAGGGGCCACGGTCTACGGGAAGGAAGCGGCACGACGGATAGCTGGTGGCCTGGCCCGCAACGGACTCACCATCGTCAGCGGCCTGGCCAGGGGAATAGATAGCGAGGCCCACCGAGCCGCTCTGGATGCCGGTGGTCGTACCATTGCCGTGCTGGGCTCTGGTGTGGATGTGATCTACCCGGCGGAGAGCCGCAAGTTGGCTCAGGCCGTCATCGAGCGAGGGGCTATGGTGAGCGAGTACGCCATGGGCACCCGACCGGAGGCGAGTAACTTCCCTCCACGCAATCGCATCATCAGCGGGCTGTCTCTGGGGGTGGTCATCGTCGAGGCAGGGGAGAGGAGCGGGGCTCTGATCACGGGCGACTTCGCCCTGGAGCAGGGGCGGGAGGTCTTCGCCGTGCCCGGCAACATCTTCCGAAAGAAAAGCATGGGAACCAACAAGCTCATCCAACAGGGGGCTAAACCGGTCCTCTCAGTGGAGGACGTCCTGGAGGAGCTCAACCTGACGATGGTCAGTCAACAGGCGGAGGTGCGGGCCGTTGTCCCGGAGAACGAAACAGAGGCCGCATTGCTGGAATACATCACCGCCGATCCAGTCCACGTGGACGAAATCGGCCGCAAGAGTGGCCTGCCCATCGCCCAGGTTTCCAGCACCCTGGCCCTGATGGAGCTCAAGGGCATGGTGCGCCAGGTAGGGGGAATGAATTACGTGTTGGCCAGAGAGAGTCGAGTGGAGTACGTGGTGGACTGAGAAGTGGAGGTGAAGTATTGTATGCTTTGATCATGGCCGGAGGGAGTGGCACTCGCCTCTGGCCTGCCAGCCGAGGGTCTCACCCGAAGCAGTTCTTGGACCTTCTGTCTGAGAGGACGATGCTGCAAGAAGCCTGTCACCGTATCGAGCCCCTCGTCCCTGGCGGGAAAATCTTCGTGGGGACTGGTGAAGGCTACACCGACGTCGTCCGCCGGCAGATCCCCCAGGTGCCAGCGGCCAACATCATCGGCGAGCCAGAGGGGCACGGTACGGCACCTTGCATCGGCCTATCCGCTCTGTACCTCAGACGACTAGACCCTGGGGCGGTGATGGCCGTCCTCACGGCCGATCACTACATTGTGAAAGCAGACGAGCTCTGTCGTGCGCTGGGGGCGGCGGCTCAGGTGGCGGAGGAGGGTCGTTTGGTGACACTGGGCATCCAGCCCAGTCGCCCGGCGACGGGCTATGGCTACATCGAGCGAGCTGAGAAGTTGGCTCAGGTCAGTGGGCTCGACGTGTACCAGGTCGAACAGTTCACCGAGAAGCCCGATCTGCCCACAGCCCAGGCTTTCGTGGAGAGCGGGCGGTATTATTGGAACAGCGGCATGTTTATCTGGAAGGTCTCAGCCATCCTACGGGAGTTCGAGAAGCT
Organism: uncultured Anaerolineae bacterium; assembly: GCA_964592085.1. GTDB lineage: Bacteria > Chloroflexota > Anaerolineae > VGOG01 > VGOG01 > CAZQDO01. The sequence goes on from CAZQDO010000138.1 coordinate 5,635, forward strand.
CATGCCCCGATTCTACGCCCAATTGATGGAGATTGATGCCGCTTTGGGCACAGCGGAGGAGCGAGCCGTGCTGGAGCGGGTTTGGCCCCAGGTGGAAAACGAGACCATTGACTATGGCATCATGGAGCGAGCCGAGGGCGTAGCCGTCCTCCCGGTGGACATCGGCTGGAGCGACGTGGGGAGTTGGGCCACGTTGTTTGAGCTTCTCCCCGCCGACGTGGAGGGCAACGTCGTCGTCGGCCAGCACGTGGGGCTGGACACCAGGGCTTGTCTGATCCACGGGTCTCGCCGTTTGATAGCGACCATTGGCTTGGAAGACATGATCGTTGTGGATACCGAGGACGCCCTCCTGGTCTGTCCCAAGGGGCGGGCTCAAGAGGTGCGGGATTTGGTGAGGAAGCTCAAGGAGAGTGGCAGGGAAGAGTACCTGTGATCGGCTCAGCGAGGCATGGACTGGATGATGAAAATCTACCTTGACGCTTGCTGCTTGAATAGACCCTTTGACGATCAGAGACAGGACAGGATCCGGCTCGAAGCCGAGGCAGTTCTTCTCATCCTGACGCATATCGAAGCCGGCGAGTGGCAGTGGATTGGCAGCGAGGTGCTGGACTTTGAAATCGAGCAAACACCCGATCCACAGAGGAGACACCGTGTCAAGTTGCTGGTGGCCCATGCCCGTCACTACGTTCTGGTTGAACAGACTGAAGTGGAACGCGCTCAACAACTGGAAGTATTGGGGTTTAACTCCTTTGACGCACTCCACCTTGCCTGCGCAGAAAGTAGTTGGGCTGATATTTTCTTGACCACCGATGATAAGCTGCTTCGCCAGGCAACCCGTCTTTCCGGACAACTTTATGTTGAAGTAGAAAATCCACTGATGTGGTTGAGGGAGGTAACGGAGCAATGAGTGTGCGAACAATGACGTTGGAGCAAATTCGCTTGGTTGGCC
>CAZQDO010000138.1:6593-7562 GCA_964592085.1 uncultured Anaerolineae bacterium
CCCTGAATCGCGAGTTAGGGCCAGCAGGAATGGTGCGTTTCTTACAGCAGTTTGAAACCGGTCGGGGTGATTACTCGGTAGAACGACATTTTTGGCTTGCGGAACTTGATGTGCAAACGTTGGCTGAGAAGATCCAGCAACGACGCCAAGAGGCATAGACTGGCCAAAACCACTCGCAAAGCCCCTTCCGGCCATGCGGGATGCTTTGAAGGGTTGTGAATTCTTCTTAAACAATAAATTTAGAGGAGAAAACTGATTGAGGGGAGGATTATGACCGATACGACGATGGTTGCTTATTGTGTGAAGTGCAGAGAAAAACGAGAGATGCAAGACCCACAACCGGTATACACTGAGGGTGGGCGGCCAGGGACACGTGGGAAATGCCCGGTCTGTGAGGCGAACATGTTCCGTATGGGCAAAACGCCCGCCCACGCCGGCATCCCCAAGCCAGACCCGCCTAAGAAAGACGGCAAGTTGGTCATCGTGGAATCACCAGCTAAGGCCCGCACCGTTGGCCGGTTCTTAGGCAAGCCCTATCGGGTCAAGGCCTCCATCGGCCACGTGCGGGATCTGCTCAGGTCGCGTCTCAGCGTGGACGTGGAGAACGACTTCGAGCCGAGGTACCGCGTGCCCAACGAGAAGAAAGAGGTGGTCAAAGAATTGCAAGAGGAAGTCAAGAGAGCCAGCGAGGTCTACCTGGCTACAGACCCCGACCGCGAGGGGGAAGCTATCGCCTGGCACCTCATGAAGGCGGCTGGCATCACCAAAGATCAGGCCCGCCGGGTGGTCTTCCACGAGATCACACACGATGCCATTGATGAAGCATTCTCTCACCCCAGCGATATCAACATGAAGTTGGTTGACGCCCAACAGGCCCGACGCATCCTGGACCGCCTGGTGGGCTACAAGATCAGTCCGCTTCTCTGGGAGAACGTGCGCAACCGCACCACGGCCGGACGGGTGCAGTCG
>CAZQDO010000138.1:7572-9612 GCA_964592085.1 uncultured Anaerolineae bacterium
GCGCCTCGTCGTCGAGCGCGAGCGGGAGATCGAGGCCTTTGTGCCGGTGGAGTACTGGTCTATTGACGCGGAGCTGGCCAAGCGGGAGAAGAAACGCCGCAGCCTCACTGCCAAGCTGCACCGCATTCGCGGCGAGGAGGTGGACCTCAAGAGCGAAGAGGACACCCAGAAGATTGTAGATGATCTGGAGGAGGCGACCTACGTCATAACCAAAGTGCGCAAGGGCACGCGGCGGCGAAATCCCTCGCCTCCTTACACTACCAGCACCATGCAACAGGAGGCCTCCCGGCGGCTGAGCTTCACCGCTAAACGCACCATGGCGGTTGCCCAGCAGCTCTACATGGGAATAGAGATCGGCGAGGAGGGATTGGTGGGCCTCATCACCTACATGCGTACCGACAGTGTCAACGTAGCTGAGGCTGCCCAGGAGGAAGCCCGTGCCTACATCGCTGAGAGATATGGCGAAAAATTCCGGCCGGCCAAGCCGCGCCGCTACAAAACTAAAACCAAGGGCGCTCAAGAGGCCCACGAGGCCATTCGTCCTACATCGGTGCGCCGCGAACCCAAGGCCATAAAAAAGTATCTCACGCGCGCCCAGTACCGCCTCTATGATCTCATCTGGAAGCGCTTCCTGGCCAGCCAGATGTCCCGGGCTATCTACAACACTATCTCCGTAGACATAGTAGCGGAGGGCACATTGCAGATGGCCGATAGCGAGCTAACGTCCATCAGTGGCGATCAGTTGTCAGCTATCAGCCGCGAGCCAGATTATCTCTTCCGAGCCTCAGGATCCAGCATTCGATTCCACGGCTTCCTGATCGTCTACGAGGAAACCAGGGACGAGGATGAGGCTCCTGAGGAGGGCGAAGGCATGATCTTCCCGCCGCTCTCGAAGGGCGAGCTCTTGGACCTTCTGCGGCTGCTGCCTGAGCAGCACTTCACCAAGCCGCCGCCGCGCTACAGCGAGGCCACCTTGGTCAGGACCCTGGAGGAGTACGGCATCGGACGGCCCAGCACCTACGCGCCCATCATCTCCATCATCCAGATTCGGGGTTACGTGGAACGCGACGGCACACGCTTGGTACCCACTGAAATCGGGTTCATCGTCAGCGATATCCTGGTGAAGCACTTCCCGGACATCATCAACGTGGATTTCACCGCCCGTATGGAGGAGGATCTGGACCTCATCGCCTCCGGCAAGCGGGAGTGGGTGCCGATATTGCGAGAATTCTATGGCCCCTTCGAGAAATCGTTGAAGCAAGCCGAGCTTACCATGGAAAAAGTGGATCTCGGCCCGCAAGAAACTGGCGAGATGTGTGAGAAGTGCGGCCATCCCATGGTCGTCAAGTTCGGTCGCTACGGCAAGTTCATCGCCTGTAGCAATTACCCGGAGTGCCGCAACACCAAGTCCTACCAGATCAGTACCGGCGTGGCCTGCCCGGAGTGCGGCGGCGACTTGGTGGAGAAGCGGACACGCAGGAAGCGGACCTTCTATGGCTGCTCCAACTATCCTGAGTGCGAATTCGCTACCTGGAATCGACCGCTTCCCCAGCCCTGCCCCAATTGCGGTGGCCTGCTGACAGAGGCTGGCAAGGATAGGGCCAAGTGCGCCATGTGCGAAGAGGTGGTGGAAATGGCGGAGCTAGAGGGGGGTGAGGAGGAGGGGAAAGGGGAGGAGAGATGACACAGGAGGAGATTATTCAAATACCGGTGTCCTCAGAATTAGCACGGCGGCTGCGCCCATACCAGAGGGAGCTCCCTCGTATTTTGGAGTGGGGACTGCGTCACGTTGAGAAAGAAACTGAAGTGGAGACCGGGGCGGAATCTGCGCCAGAGGCGATGGCATTGCAAAAGCGAGTGGTAGCTGCTCTGCGTCGGGCGGGCGCTGTTGGCCCAGATCCTGAAGAGATGGCATACTACCTGGCACAGCACGAAAACCAGCGTTGGATGCCCATCCAGACTGGCGGCAAACCGGCCAGCCAGATGATTATTGAGGAAAGGGACAGCCGCCCATGGGCCAGGTGGTGAGTAACACTGACT
>CAZQDO010000138.1:9622-12438 GCA_964592085.1 uncultured Anaerolineae bacterium
GTACTGCCCTGGTCAAGCGGTATATGTGTATGAATGATCTCCCTCCACTCACTCTCGTAGCAGCCGACGACGATCTTCTGAAAGCAGCTAAAGCCGAGGGGCTGGAGACTGAGAATCCCAATCTCCAGCCATGAGTGCCATGGACGAGCATCTCAACAAATTCATCACTTATCTCATAGCCGAGAAAAACGCCTCTCCCTACACCATCAAGAACTACCGCCACGAGATTGGGCAGTTCCTTGATTTTTTGAAAGAGCAGGGGATTGATTCCTGGGATGAGGTGGATCGCTATGTCCTGCGTCGGTATCTGGCGCGGCTGCAAGCCGAGGGCTACGTCAAGGCCAGTGTAACCCGCAGAATATCGGAGTTGCGCTCCTTTTGCCGCTATCTCGTGCGGGAAGGCATACTGGATACGAATCCCATCCGGACCATCTCTTCGCCCAAGGTTCCCAAGCGCTTGCCCGATTATCTGGACCCGTACCAGGTCGAGATGCTGCTGGCAGCCCCAGATGCGACGGTTCCCCAAGGTCAGCGCGACCGGGCGATCCTGGAGGTGCTCTATGCCTCAGGGGTGAGAGTCAGCGAGTTGGTGAGCCTCAACCTGAGCAACGTGGACCTCCGCTACGGCCAGATTCGGGTTTGGGGCAAAGGGGGCAAGGAGAGGTTGGCCTTGTTGGGCGGGCCAGCTTGCAGGGCCCTGGAGAGCTACATCCAAGAGGGGCGGCCCAGGCTGATCAAAGAGACCAGGCCAACCAACGCTCTTTTTTTGAACCGCCTGGGCAGTCGCCTCTCGACGCGCAGCGTGAGCAACATCCTGGACAAATACGCTAAGCTGGCCGGACTGGGGAGGCACGTCACCCCTCACGTCATGCGTCATACTTTCGCCACCCACCTCCTGGACGGCGGCGCCGATCTGCGTACTGTTCAGGAGCTCCTGGGCCACGCCAATCTCGCTACGACCCAAATCTACACCCACGTCTCCCAGGCCCGCGTGAGGGAGGTGTACCGAAAGGCACACCCCAGGGCAAGAGAGCAGGGGAACAGACCTGCCCCTCTGACTAATGGAACTGAGGAGGTCATGAATGAGACTGACGACACTACGTGAGATTTTGACAACCGAGGCACTTGACGCCATCCTGATCACCCAGCCAGAGAACCGTCGCTATCTCAGCGGTTTCACCGGCTCGGCCGGGGTGCTCCTGATCTCTCAGGAGCAAGCAGTTCTGGCCACGGACTTCCGCTACTACGAACAGGTCGAGAGGCAAGCTCCCGACTTTCACCTGGCAAAGGTTACGGGCAAGTTCGAGACAATCCTTCCCGATCTGATCCAGCAAGTGGGAGCAAAGAGGGTCGGCTTCGAGAGCGCTCATCTCACCGTTGATCAGCACCAGCAGTGGCAGAAGATCGCCGAGAACGCTGTTTCCACTTCCAGGTTCGAGCTGGTACCCACCAAGGAGTTGGTGGAAAAGATCCGCGCTGTCAAGGACGAGAGCGAGTTGAGCAAAATGAAGAGCGCCATCGCCCTGGCCGACGAGGCTATAGCCCACATCGCGGGCTTCATCGAGCCGGGCATGACGGAGAAAGCGGTGGCCTGGGAGCTGGAGGTATTCATGCGCACCCGCGGTGCGGAGAAGCTGGCCTTCAGCACCATCGTTGGCTCAGGGCCCAACGGAGCCCTGCCCCATGCAGGAGTCTCCGAGCGGGTGATCCAGGCCGGGGAGCCCATTGTGATTGACATGGGAGCGGTGATTGATGGCTACCACTCCGATTTGACCCGCACCATCTGCACCGGCCGTCCGGATGATAAGTTCAGAGAGATTTATGACATCGTCCTGGAGGCCCAACTGACAGCAGAGCAGAACATCAGGCCTGGGATGCAGGGCAAGCAGGCTGATGCCATAGCCCGTCAAGTCATTGAAGAAGCAGGTTATGGCGAGAATTACGGCCACGGGTTGGGGCACGGCGTGGGACTGGCTGTGCACGAGAAGCCCAGCGCGGGGCGCTTATCCGAGGATGTCTTGGAGCCGGGCATGGTCTTTACTGTCGAGCCAGGCATCTACCTGCCAGGTTGGGGCGGTGTGCGCATCGAGGACGTCGTCGTCCTGAGAGGGAGTGGGGTGGAGGTGCTCACCCAGGCCAGCAAGGAACTCAAATGGTAGTTTCTCACTTGTCGAAAAAGACGACTTGTGATAGAATGTATTATCGGAATGGAGCCATCGTTGCCTGAGCCGCTGGAGGGTGACGCGCAACTTCCCCGAAGTTGCGCCTCCTCCTGCTAGAAATGGGAGGTGCGAGAAGATGAACGAGATCATGGAGAGAATAGGGCGCGAAACGCTCATCGGGTTCGTGATAGGACTCGTCGTGGGGCTGATCGTCGGCCTGCCCATTTTGGGCTGGTATGTGTTCCCGGTGCAGTGGTATGATGCCGACCCCTTCGACATGCGCCAGCAGTACCAGGAGGCTTACATCAATATGCTGGCTGATTCTTACACCCTGAACACCAACGTGGCACTAGCCAGGCAGCGGGTTGAGGGTTGGGATCCCGAGGAACTGGGACAGGCTATTGGTCAGCTCAAGGCCAAGACCAGCGACGGAGCACAGGTTCAGCGCCTGGATAAGCTGGCGGCAGCATTGGGGGTGCGGGCAGAGGCGGTGACCCCTGAGCCTGCCGCTCAGGAGACGACAGCGACTACCTTGCTGCGGCGACTGTTGCCCATTATCGGCATTGTCTTGGCGGCAGCCCTGGTGATCGCTGGGGTGATCGTGGGCATGTCGGTCTTGCGAGGACGCCGCCCGGAAGAACCACAGAGGACGGG
>CAZQDO010000139.1:0-12403 GCA_964592085.1 uncultured Anaerolineae bacterium
GTACAGAAGGATACCTCATTATCGCATTTTATGCTAGCTTATGCCCTATACTAGGGTTTGTCAGTAGCTTTCAAACCAGAGCATCTTTGCTCACCGAAAATCAATCCATTAGAGTTGTTATTCGCAATCTTCGCAAGGGTAGCTGAAGAGAGGAGGTGATGAAAGATTGGCCATATCAAGGGAGAGAAAAGAGCAACTGGTATCTCAGTACACCGATTTGTTCTCGCGTAGCAGGGCCGTTATCTTGACCGACTATCGTGGGCTGACGGTGGCGGACATCAGTCAACTACGCAGAAAGCTGCAAGAGGCTCAGAGCGAATATCACGTGATCCAAAACAGACTGTTGAAGCTAGCCCTTAAAGAGGCAAAGCTCCCTGTGCCCGAGGACCTTTTGAAAGGCCCCACGGCCACTGGTTTTTGCTTCGAGGAGGTGCCCACTGCGGCCAAGGTGCTGGCCGATTTCAGCAAGGAATCCAAGATCCTCGTCATCAAGGGTGGCATCCTGGGTGACAAGATCATCAATGCCGACCAGGTCACGTCTCTGGCCGATTTGCCGCCCCGAGAGATCGTGTTGGCCCAGGTCTTGGGGACTATTCAAGGGCCAGCTGGTGGGATCACCAGAGCTATTGCCGGCGGCATCCGCGGTATTCTGTACGTGCTGAAAGCGCAAGTCGAAAAACTAGAAAAACAAGCTAGTCAAGCTTAAAGGAGGCAATCCGAAATGTCAGAAAAACTAGAAAAGATCGCTGAGGAAATTCAGGGGCTAACCCTTCTTGAGGCTTCCGATCTGATCAAGCTCCTGGAGGAAAAGCTGGGGGTGAGCGCTGCAGCCCCTGTGGCCGTAGCTGCGGCTCCGACTGCGGCCGCCGAGGCACCAGAAGAGGAGAAAACCGAATTCGACGTCATCCTGAAGGAGATCGGCCCCAAGAAGATCCAGGTCATCAAGGTAGTACGGCAGATCACAAGCCTGGGTTTGAAGGAAGCTAAGGAGTTGGTGGATGGCGCCCCCAGTCCTGTGGTACAGGGTGTTCCCAAGGAGCAGGCCGAGGATGTCAAGAACAGGCTGGAAGCCGAAGGTGCTGTGGTGGAGATCATGTAATGATGAGTAAGCCCATAGCTGTTACCGATGAGACCTTCGAGGCCGAGGTTGTCCAGACGGAGCTGCCCGTGCTGACCGACTTCTGGGCAACCTGGTGTGGCCCTTGCAGGATGATCGCTCCTGTGCTGGAAGAGATCGCCGCCGAATACGCTGGTCAGCTCAAAGTAGCCAAGCTCGATGTGGACAGCAACCCGCGTGTGGCTACTCAGTTTGGGGTGATGAGCATCCCCACCTTGATCCTCTTCAAGAACGGCCAGGCGGTCGAGCGATTGGTCGGTGCTATGCCGAAGAGAACTCTTCTTGCTAAGATAACCCCGCATCTCTAAGGGCCGGTTAAGAAGAGCTTCTAATAGAATGAAACGTGAAACGTAAAACGTGATGACTTCACTGCTTGTGAGCCTTACGTTTTACGTTTCACGTTTTACTTGAAACGGGAGGTTATTCTTTGACGCTTCTGAGGCGACCCTTCTCAGAAAGCACTCCTCACTTTCCATCGCCCTCCAGCGATTTCAACTCCTCAGTACATTCCCCGCATCTTGGGTTGAGGAGCAATCCTATCTCCAAATGCTCCTTGGCCTTTTCTTTTTCCCCAAGCTTCAGATAGACCAGGCCAAGATTGTAGTGGGTAGCATAGAATGTAGGATCAATTCCCAGGGAGAGCTGCAACTGCTGTACAGCTTCCTGGTGGTAGCCAGCATCAAAGTAAGCCCGCGCCAGGCCATTCCGATAAACGGCATTGTGGGGGCCTAGCTGAAGCGCTTGCTCATACAACTCAACCGCCTGCCCGAATTTGCTGGGATCAACCGTCCTGGCCCAATATACATATAGCTTACCAGCATCAGCATAGTACTCTGGTTCCAAAGGCTCTAACTCTCTAGCCTGTGCCAGAGCATCTGCACTGGCCTGGAGAAGTTTATCTTTGGCTTCTAGCTCGTCATTTGATATGCTCTGAGCTAGCTGGAAGTATGTATCTGCCTTAAACGCATAGAGCTTGCTGTAGCCCGGAAAGACTTGGATAGCCTGGTTGTAGGCAGCGATGCTTTGGCTCCATTCGCCATAGGACTGGAGTCGCATCCCCCTGGCGAGATAAGTGTCAGCGATTAGAAGGTTAATACTGCTATAGCTGGCGAAGAAGGGGATAATGCAGACAACCAGCAAAGAGAGAACGCCCTGCAGCCGGCTAGCTTTGTTTGCGCTTACTTCAGCAGAGGGTGAGCTGACCAAGTCAATCCTCTCTGAGCCGGCTTCTCTCGTCTCGATAACGTATATGGCGCTCACCAGAGCGAGGTAAAGCCAAAGCAACAATTCGGCAGAGGGGAGCAGTATGCCAAATTGAGCCTCAACGAGGTGAGCAAACATGGCGGAGAGCAAGGCGATCAACGAGATCTGAACGTTAACGGAGCGCGTCCGCCAGAGGAGAGCAATACCACGGTAGAAGAAGCTTCCCACCAGGAGAAGAAAAGCCAGCAACCCTAGCACGCCAGTCGTAACGACAAGGTCAAGCAATTCGTTGTGAGCGCGGTCGGCCATCGCTTCACGGGCTTCGACATGAGCCAGGCGAGGGGGATACACCTGTGGGAAGACAACCCCCATCATCTCGGGGCCGTAGCCGATGAGGAGGCGAAAAGGTCTCAGTGGATCAGGTGTGAATCCAATATTAGGGTTAGATTTGATGAGTTCTATGGTCCCCTGCCAAATGAGCAACCGGACCAAACCCGTTCCTGTGCCTGCTGTGAGCTCCCTGGAAAACACCAACTGCGACAAAGGTGTCGACTCCGTGAATGGCTCCAGTGGTGTGTTGGGGAGGTTTAACGCAACCAGCAAAGTAACCAGGACCACACTCATGGTGACGGTGATGACCAGCAGTTTCTTCATCCCATATCGCAAGGCGCCCAAGATGGCGAAAAAAACGATACCGCCCAAAAGTCCGAACCACGGTCCACGGGCCCAAGTGTAGAGAAGGCACGCTAATTGCAGAGCTAGAAGCAAGAAGTAGCCGAGAACCTTGAGAAGTATCGAGTGGCGAGACGAGGCAAGTTGGCTCCTTCCCAGTAACGCACCCAGGCTAACGAGCAGCCGGCCACAAGCGAGGGGGATGACCATGATCAGATAGGCGCCAAGGAAGATGGGGTTGCCTATAGTCGAGATAACCTGCTTGCTGTGATCATAGCCAGGAAAGATGGGCTCAATGCCGTAGTGCTGGAGCACTCCATAGAGGGCTATCGGCAGACTGGCGAGAAGGGCGGCGGTAGTGAGCTGTTCAAGCTGTCGCATGGTGTGGAGGTTAAGGATGATCAAGAAAAAGAAAATGGCATAGCACAGGAAATTGTACGTGCCGTGCACTCGAATGTAGGATCCCCAAAAGCTGACGTGAGGATTCAATGAGGTGATGGTGGACAGAACGTAGGCGAGGATGAAGAGACTCGCGGGTAGAACGAGTGGCCTGGAAAACAGTTCTCGGAGCGAACCAACTATGGAAGCCCCGAAATTGATTCGATCCACCAGCCAGGCGGTGAAAATCAGCAAGATAACGAAGCGAAGAAAGGCGACCTTGGGGATCTCATAGAAGCGGTAGCCGAGGCGGTTGACGAGGAGGGGAAACAGCAGTACGACTGTCAACAACCCGCATTGGATAACCTTCTTGGATAACAGATGAAGCTTCATTAAAGAAAGATGTGGCTCCCGGGTAGTGTCCGATCTCTCAGAGTCATCGCTGGTCAAACTGGAGCTTTTCGAGCGGTGTGGAATTGCGTAAAAATGCAGAGGGCCACAGGATAAACTGTGGCTCTCTGCACCTTCGATCTGTGAGCCGATCACGAACACCCAATACTGTGTCTGCACTACTTACTCATATGCAGCCTGAGTTACCGCACCCTGGTCAGTCCAGGTATACGTGCCGTGCGTTGAGGTACGTAGCATCCACTCCTCAGTTATGCGGCCGAGGGTATCCTCCTCGGTAACAGCATTATATCCGGTTATCCTCGTCAGATAAAGGTCAGTGTTTACCGTGATACGGTTTGCGTCGTCCTGAGCCTGGACCGATATCGCCTCAAATTTAGACATCATGCTGTCCATCGCGGACTGGACGGTGTCTAGCTCGGTCTCAGCAGCGGACCTTCGCGCACCACCTGTGATGCCGGCCAGATTAGGGACTACGATGGCGATCAGGATAGCCAGGACGGCCAGAACCACGAGCAACTCTACCAATGTAAAACCATGCTCACTACGGATTCTCTTGAACATTTTTGTTACCTCCTTTAGATTTTGTTTTTGGGTGGTGATTCATAATCAAAGACAAGATATCTCAATCTTGGTGGTTTCTATCCCTTTCTCCTCCTTTCTCAGTGCCTGGATGATGCCTTCACACACATTAGCCTTTTTAGCTGTGCCCCCATTATAGCATAACCTGAGAATTTATGCGTGAAAATGGCGTGAATTTCGCGTGAATTATGTATGAACAAAAAAGAGTTGCAGCGGGGGGAAACAAAAAGCCCCACGTGCCCGGGCTGGATTGCAAAGCCTGGGCCATGATCCTGCCAGGGCTCACCATCCAACAAAGGCGGTGGAGCTAGCTAATTTCCGGTGCAAAACTCAGCAGAGGCGGCTCCCATGCCACCGAATTGCCAGGCGTGGGAGCCCAGCCTGCTGGTTTCGCATTCAACTTACCAACGGGAGCGACCTCCTCCTAGCCACTCCCGAAGTTCATCGGGATTGTCCGATTTGATGAACGCACTTTCTGGGGTAATCAAATTCCTCTGAATGAGGTCCCTCAATGCCTGGTTAAGAGTCTGCATGCCGTACTGTGCGCCGGTCTGAATGATATTGGGCATCTGATAGGTCTTCCCCTCCCTGATGAGGTTGCGAATGGCGGTGGTGGCGATCATCACCTCCACGGCAGGGACCCGGCCATTGCCCTCCGGCTTGGGAATTAACGCTTGGTAGAGGACCCCCTGCAAAGTGGTCGAGAGCTGGGAGCGGATCTGGCCTTGCTGGTACGGGGGGAAGACATCAATGATGCGGTCAATGGCGCCGGGAGCGCTGGGGGTGTGCAGGGTAGCGAGGACCAGGTGGCCCGTCTCCGCAGCCGTGAGGGCGGTGGCGATGGTCTCCAGGTCGCGCAGCTCCCCCACCAGGATGACGTCGGGGTCCTGACGAAGAACACGCTTCAGAGCAGCCGAGAAGGATCTGGTGTCCGCTCCTAGCTCCCGTTGGGTAATGAAGCACCGCTTGTCCTTGAAGAGATACTCTATCGGATCCTCAATGGTGACCACCCGCCGGGATTCCCTCTCATTGAGGTAATCTAGCATGGCCGCCAGGGTGGTGGATTTGCCGCTGCCGGTGGGGCCCGTCACCAGGATAATCCCATCCGGCTTCATGACCAGGATTTTGCACACCTCCGGCAGCCCTAGCTCCTCGAGGGGAGGAATCCTCCAGTTCACCTGGCGAAAGACCATACTGATGGTACCTCTCTGGAGGGCAGCGTTGACGCGAAAGCGGGCCAACCCAGGGATGCTGTAGGCAAAGTCCAACTCCAGTTCCCTGTCAAAGCTTTCCCTTTGTTCCTCAGTAGTGATGGATTCAAGGGCCTCTTGCATCTCCTCAAGCATGACCGACGAGTCGCCATAGGGAGTCAGCGCGCCGTGGATGCGCAGCACAGGAGGGGTGCTCACCTTCAAGTGCAGGTCAGAAGCCTGGCGCTCAACCACGACATGAAGCAGGTCGTCAATGTTCATAATACACACCTCACATACCAATCTATGATCTGCTGTCCATACAGCATGGCAATCATTCCTCCGGTAACGAGAAAAGGGGCAAAGGGAACGGGATCTTTGCGCCCTTTCAGGCCAGTCAGCAGCAAGCTCCCCCCCACCAGCCCCCCTGTAACAAAGGAAACGAGAAGGGCAACGAAGACTGCGGGAAAGCCCACCACCAGTCCAATGAAAGTGGCCAGCTTGACATCGCCCATTCCCATCCCGGCTGGATAGATAAAAGCGATGAGGAAGAGCAGTCCGAAGCCAATCGCCCCCCCACTCAGTAACCTCACTGCGTCGTGGTTGGGCGTAACGGGGACGGCCAGCAAGGCCACGACGATGGCCGGGTAAATCACCCGGTTGAGCACGAGGCGGTGCTCCAAATCAATGAAGAAAATGACGATGAAGAAACAGGTATACAGGGTGGCCAACAGCAGCCGAAGGGAAAGGTCGTAACGATACCAGAGCAGGACAAAGAGCAACCCCGTCATTGCCTCGACTAACAGGACGCGACGGGGTATTGGTGCACCGCAATAGCGGCACCGCCCCCTCAGGAAGAGATAGCTGAACAGGGGGATCAAGTCGAGGGGGGATAGCCTTCGTCCGCAGGCTGGGCAATGAGAAGGCGGAGAGACGATGGATTCCCCTTCTGGCAAACGGTCTATGCAAACGTTGAGGAAACTGCTAACGATCAACCCCAGCAGGGCGTAGAGCAAGACCATGTCAGCCGCTCAAGCCCCCTTTAAGGGCGAGTCCGATGTTGACCATGAATTGAGGAAGAGGTAGTGTCTCCGGACACTCCAATGGCGGCTTGGGTGTTTCAATAGTGTATCCCATCTCAGCCTGGATGGTCTCGTATACGCTGGGGATACCCGTCAATTCACCCGTCAGGATGACCGGAACGGTAGACTCCAGCAATTTATCAGGGTGGCTATGGTTGTAGAAGTCAATGGTTCGGATGACCTCTTCGACCAAACGACGTGCTTTCTGTTGCGGGTCGAGACCCTCTCTGTGCAAGACGGCACTCCGCGTGATGTCGGGGACAGCATCCGCCACGACGACCACGTGGAAGCTCTCGTTTTCCAGGTCAGCGATAACGGCATTCCTCTGGTTTACGGCCCTGACGAGGGCGAGGGGCTTGAGGTCTATCGCCTTGAGCTGGACTCCAACCATTTGGAAAGCGCTGACATGGGCGTCCACCAGGTCCCGGGGCGCCCCCAGGACGTAGACCTGCTGCATATCCCCCCTCTCGCCGATGACCTGGTAGGAGAGATAAAGCTCTTCTACAGGCACAGGCATCACTCGCCTTGCCTCGCGACTGACAGCATCTGCCAACAGGTTTGGCTTCATCCTGGGCAGATCAAGAACTTGAGAAGTCGAACCCAGCCCTATCACGGTCAGACTGGTGACGACGTCTTTCTTGGGCGCCTTGTGCTCCCCGAAAAGCATCTCAAGGGCCAGGCCCACCTGCGCGGGGTCTCGGATGAGGCCGTTCTCGACCAGGCCAGGGTTTAGAGGAACTTGTCCCCACTTCTGAACTTTGCCTCCCTTGGCTGTGAGCAGGCGCAGGCTCCTCTCCTCAATGTTGACCGTTACCGTTTCTTCACTGCCACGCAAGCTTAGCTTCATTACAAGTTACCTCCCGCGTAGGGGTAAGGCTTACCCTTACCCGATTGCTGAGCGAGGGCACCGCAAGGGATTGCCCCTACGCCGCACGAATTGCGGTGTATCGTGTCTATTGAACGGGAATACGCAATTGCTGCCCTGGATAAATAGTGGAGCTGGTCAACCCATTGGCTACCATGATGGCCTGTGCAGTCGTGCCATAATCGCGGGCGATTTGGTACAGCCACTCTCCCGGCTGCACCACATGGATGATGTACTGCGACTGCGAAAGTGGCGTCGGAGTTGAAGTGGCGGACGGCGCAGTCCCTTCACCGGCCAATGCCTGTAGCTCCCACATGGCCTCTCCTCCATCGGGGTTGACGTCTAAGGCACGGGTGAACTCCAACTTCGCTTCCTCAAGCTTGCCCTCGGCGACGAGTTGCTGTCCGTAGTTGACGTGGGCCGCGTACAGTTTCTCGGTCATGTCGTCGTAACCGGGGTTGATGGCCAGGATCTGCCCAATCAGCCCTATGACGGTTTCCCACTCCTCGGCTGCCCACGGCTCGTGCAGGCTCTCGGCCAACTGGTCTTCTGTGCTCCGCGTTGGCGACGGCGTGGCAGGTGTGGGCGGCGCAGTCGTTGGCGTCGGCACCCAGGTCTCTGCTCGTTGCAGCCCCGCCTGGGCTTCCAGCCCGTCGGGTTTGATCTCCAGAGCATTGTTGAACTGCATTTTTGCCCCATCAGGATCACCCTCCCTCAAGAACTGGTCACCGTAATTGACGTGAGCCGAGTACAGCTTCTCGGTCGCGTCGGCGTAATCGGGTTCCAGGGCCAGGATTTGCTCGACGAGACTTATGGCCAGCCCCCAGTCCGCTGAATCCCAGGCCGTGGTCAGCATTTCCTCCATCTGCGCCAGGTCTTCTGGTACCACTGTAACGCCGGGCGTTGGCTTCACGGTTGCTCCGGAGGAAAGGGGAGAAGTGTAGAGCGCAACGTCCATGTAGAGGGTATGCTGCTCCTCGCTCCCCGTGATGCTCACGTCGGAAATCACGAAGCTCTCAAACACAGCCTCTTCAATGCGGGATACAAAGTCCATGAGATGAGGGAGGGTACCTTCAGCTTGCAGACGAAACTCCCCGACGTCGTACGAACCCTTCTCTTCCCCCGAAACAGGTTGAGTTTCCAGACTAGCGATCTCTACCTCGCTCTCAAGGGCGTATTGATATAGCTTGTTCAGCGCCTCGGCCGCCTGGGAATCGGTAAAGAAGGCGCCGGCTACATCGTCCAGTTTGGCCTGTGCTGCCTCCACTTGCTTCCGCAATTCGTCGGGGCTGGCCTCCTGGGCTTTCAGCTTCTCCTCCAACTCTGCCTGAAGCGCAGTCAGTTGGGAAGATAGCTCGCTCTTATCCCGCCATGCCGGGAGGATGAACCTCCAGGCAACAAGGACATTGGCAAGCAGCAGTACAATGATAACGACCAGGGCCAGCAAAGAAAGGCGGTCTGCGACCTGGATGTTGTCTCGCAAGTTTCTCAGAGAATCCATAGCAATCATTCCTCCTGATGACAGGGAATCAGTGATCAGGAATCAGGAAATCAGTGATTAGAGAATCAGTGTCTTGATTCCCTGATTTCCTGGTCCCTGAGTTCCTGACTCTTATAATAGAGCGGGAGAAAGACGTCTGTTTGTAGGCCAGGAGTGAGGCCAGCCAAACCCTCCGGTAGCATTGCAGAGGACAGGGAAGCTGTCGTGATGGCCAATCTATATTCCAACTCGCACCCACCAGCGCTGGGATCGTGGTGCTTCACACGAGCATAATAGGTCCCGGTTGTAGTGAAGACGTAAGTGATCTTAGAAAACGGCGGATTAGCCACGTCATCATCGTTGTAATCCAACTGTGTGGGGGGATCGGTATTGTTGAAGAGAGTGAGGGTCGTATCCACGGCGGCGCCGTTGGTTGACGTTGTCCAAATGGTGTAGGTCAAAGGCTGAACGACGAGCTTGACCCAGTCCTGGTCTGCTGCAACGTGGAAGTTGTGGTCTTGAGGCACATCCAGCTCTATCAGCTTGGACTGCTGCCAGGTGTCGTCCGGCTCGTACGCATCTGGACACGGGGTAGGCACCACTGGCCTGAGTTCCAGTAGGACAGGGACTGTGCGGGGGAGGCTATCTTCACAACGGGTGGGACAGCCCGAAGGACTGTTTGACTTGACAGTAATGGTAATGGTCGCTTCATAGAAACCGGAATCCAAGCCATTGATATTGTCTACCCATACAGTCGCTTCTGAGGGGGTCTTACCCTCGTCGGGGCCTACGACCAACCAATCAGCGTCATCCTCAAGACTCCAGAGCAAGTTCCCGCCGCCAGGGACGGTGATGGTAATGGCCTGCGGATCGGGCCACTCGCAAGGATCCGGAGAAGGACACAACGTCATTTCGAAACGAAGAGACGCAGGCTCGACCTCTATGAAGGGCTCTTCGACCGTCGTGATGGTGTACCACTTGTCTGGGCCAAACTCATAGAGGTTGGTGGTGGTCACTATCGCTGTGCCAGTTATGGGAGCTTGGAAGCAGAGTGAAGAGGCGAAGTTGCCGCTGCCTGGGTCATAATCATCGCACTCCCACAGGTCATTGCCCAACTTGACCTCGAGATTGGTGTCCACGCTGAAGGCCAAGTCAGAGGTGAAGACACCGTACCAACGGTCTTTTTTGGCTGGGAACTTAACTAGATCCTGGTCGCCATCGGGGTAGAAATTATGTAGCTGCGGTTCTCTATCATCAATGAAGTTGGGATCCACATCGTCAGGCTCGTAGGCATCTCCAACCAGACTAACAGCGAGGGAATAGTATTTACTACAACTACCAGGCTCAATCTGCACACCAAAAGGCGCTGCCTTGACAAAGTAGGTGCCCGTTGCGGGGCACAACCAGTCTATTTTTGAGGCCTCCACACCTGGAGATTCATCGTTGTTGTATTCTAGCTCTGTAACGCCATCGGTACCATAGAGGGTAAGGGTCGTATCATTACCCGGCCCTAGCGCTAGCGTCCTAATGGTGTAGACGTTGTTGGCTATTGCATCGAATTTTACGTAGTCCGGGTCACCGGATTGGTGGAAGTTATGATACTGTGTCAGCCCGTCGACGTCAATCCAGTTAGCCTCCTGCCAGGTGTCATCCGGCTCGTAATTATCCAGGCAAGGGGTTGGTGTTGGCGTGATTGTTGGCGTGTGCGTAGGCGTGGGCGTGTCTGTAGGCGTGGGCGTGTGCGTAGGCGTGGGCGTGTCCGTAGGCGTGACAGTGGGTGTCTCCGACACCAGCCTGATACTTAGTTGAACTGGGACTGTGCGAACCAGGCTTCTCTCGCAATAAGTAGGACAGTCCGAAGAGTAGTTTGGCCTGATGGAAATGGTAATGGTCGCGTCATAGAAGCCAGGATTCAGGTGAGCGATGTTATCCGCCCACACTGTCACTTCTGAAGGAGTCCTACCCTCGGCTGGGCCGACGAACAGCCAGTCGGCATCGTCCTGAATGCTCCAGAGCAGTTGCCCACCGCCAGGGACGCTGAGGTTGAGGGTCTGCGGGTCAGGGGGAGGATCACCTTGATCCAATGCGAAAACGATTGCCTCGGGCTCGGCCCCAATGAAGGGCGCTTCGACTACTGTGATGGTATACGACTTTGTTGGACCGAATTCATTGAGGTTGCTGACCGTCACTACCGGCCAGCCATCGGAGGGTGCCTGGAAGCAGAGCGAGGAAACGAAGTTGCCACCGCCGGGGTCATAATCATCGCACTCACCTAGCAGGGTGTCGTCCATCGTGACCTCGAGTTTGGTGTCCACGCTCGGGGCCAGGCCAGAAGTGAAAACCCCGTACCAGCGCCCCTCTTTGACCGGCCACTTGACAAAATCCTGGTCGTCATCAGGGTAGAAATTGTGTTCCTGCGGCTCTCTATCATCAATGAACTTGGGCCTGACCTCGTCGGGCTCGTACTTGTCAACGTCCACAGAGAGCAGGGCCAGGTCCAGATCGTAGGTTTTGTCAGAGCCGTAGTAGCCGTTTAAGCCCCTGCTAATCGTCGCTACCGCGCTGCCATCCGCGTCCGGCACGAAGCGAACTTCTGAGGCAAAGAATTCCGGGTCAATGATCCACCCCGGCTCAGGCCATCCCGTGCCGATGTCATCGTTCTCACACCAGTAATAGTCGGTTGTCTCGCACACCTCGCCATTAATTGCGACTGAGAGCACGGTGTCCGTGCCAGTGACCAAATTGGAGGTGCCCAGGGCGTACAGAAGCCCTTCTTTGACCCCAAATTTCACCTTGTCCACGTCGCCATCGGGGTAAAGGTTATGCATCTGTGTCTCGCCGATAATGATCGGGCTGGCATCCTCGTCGGTATCATCAGGCTCGTAGATGTCCACCGGTTGCTCAACGGTGATGTTGTACCAGTGATCAGCCCCCCCACGACCGGCGACGTCGGTGATGGTCACCACCGCTGTGGCGGCGACGGTGGTGGAGAAATTCACCTTGGAGGCAAGGTTGGTTTTACTAATATCATCGTGGAAGTAAACGTTCCCCCCCACGGTCACGGTCATGACCGTATCCACATTCAAGGCCAGGCCGGAGGTGTAGACGTCATACCAGTACCCTGCTTTGGCTGGGAACCACACCACGTCCTTGTCACCCTCAGGGTGGAGGTTATGCTGCTGTGTCTCGCCGATGGCGATGGGGTTGGCATCCTCAAACGTGTCGTCCGGTTCGTACTCATCGAGGCCGGGAATGGGCGTGGGCGTAGGTGTCGGCGTCGGCGTGGGAGTAGCGGTGCTTGTGGGCGTCCGGCTGGGTGTGGGGGTATACGTTGGCGTGGAGGTGCCTGTCGGCGTCGGCGTGGGCGGAGGGAAGGTGAAATAGAAATTGTTGGTGGTGCATGTCCAATCCACTACGTAGATGTCC